>DASTAF010000313.1:0-5276 GCA_035713005.1 Acetobacteraceae bacterium | reverse complement strand
CGCGCATTGTCGGTGTCCAGCCAGACGGCGGCGCGGTTGGAAAGCAGCCCGTTCGGCCTGCCCTCCACGAACGGGCCGTTGGCGAAAAGCGCCGTCGCCAGGGGCTGCAGCGCGCAGGCCACGCGCATCTTCCGCACCATGTCGGCCTCGGAGGCGAAATCCAGATTGGCCTGCACCGTGCAGGTCCGCAGCATCATGTCGAAGCCGCGCGTGCCCACCTTCGGCATGTAGCCGCGCATGATCGCGTAGCGGCTTTTGGGCATCCAGGAGAAGTCGGCCCGGGCGGCGCTCGGGTGAAAGCCGAGCGGGGCGAAGCCCAGGCCGAGCGCCGGGGCGGTGCGGTGGATGCGGGCGATATGCGCATCCAGCTCCGCCCTGGTCTCATGCAGCGTCTCCAGCGGCGCGCCGGAAAGCTCGAACTGCCCGCCGGGTTCCAGCGAGATCGAGAACCCCTCGCCCTTCAGCCCGATCGGCAGGCCGCGATCGAGGATGGAGGCCAGCCCCTCCTGCTCGGCGATCATCTCCAGCAGGGCGCGGATGCCTCGCGGCTCGTAGGGCGGCGGGGCGAAGCCGGCCTGCCGGAACCCGAAGCTCTCATGCTCGGTGCCGACGCGGAAATCGGCTGCCGGCCGGCATCCGGCGGCGAACCAGTCGGCAAGCTGACGCGGCGAGGTAATCGGGGTGGCGTCAGCCTCTCCGGGATTGGACAAGTCGGTCTCCTAATCAGACGGTCAGGGGCGAGGCGAGCAGGCGCGCGAGCCCCGCGATGGCGGCGGTTTCCGCCCGGAGGATGCGATCCCCGAGCGAGGTGAGGCTTACAAAGGGACACTGCGCCAATCCGTCAAGCTCCCGCTCCGTGAAGCCGCCCTCCGGGCCGATCAGCAGGCCGCCCATCGGCGGGGCGAGCGGCGGTGCCTCGCGCCGTTCGGCGGCGACGGCGAGGCGGCGCTCCATCGGCCAGCCGCGCAGCAGCGCCTCCAGCGGAATTGGCGGGCGGATCTCCGGCACCGACAGGCGCTCCGACTGCTCGGCGGCCTCGGCGGCGATCAGCCCGAGCCGGTCGAGATTGAGCCGGGCGGTCTGGCCGCGCGCGGTCAGCACCGGCATGATGGCGGAGACGCCGAGTTCCGTCGCCTTCTCCACCACCAGTTCCGTCGCGTCCCGCTTCAGCGGCGCGAAGGCCAGAATCATATCCGGCTCCGCCGCCTGCGGCCTTTCCAGGGAATCCACATGCAATATGGCTTCCTTGCGGGAGATGCCGCCGATACGCGCCCGCCATTCCCCGTCCCGGCCATTGAACAGCAGCAGCGCCTCCCCGGCGCTCCGCCGCATGACATTGCCGAGGTAGTGCGCCTGCCCCGCATTTGTGGCAATCACGGCGCCGGGCGCCAGCGCGTCCGGAACGAAGAGGCGGATGAGCGTCGACATAATGGAATCTCTTGTACCATCAGCCGGGCGATTCACCGATATCCGGGCGGGCGGCTGGATCGCCCGGCTGCCGCCGCGGCTGCGCCCCTACGCGCTGCTCGCCCGGCTGGACCGGCCGATCGGCGCCTGGCTGCTCTTCCTGCCGGGGCTCTGGGGCATCCTGCTGGCGCGCCAGCCCTTCTGGTTCAGCGCCTGGCTGATCCTGCTTTTCGGCCTCGGCTCGGTGGTGATGCGCTCCGCCGGCTGCGTGGTGAACGATCTGTGGGACCGCAAGCTGGACCGGCTGGTGGCCCGCACCGCTGGACGCCCCCTCGCCTCCGGCGCGATCCGACCGCTGGAGGCGGTGGTCTTCCTCGGCCTGCTGCTGCTGATCGGCCTCGGTATCCTGCTGCTGCTGAACCCTCCGGCGCAGCGCCTGGGAGTGGCCTCGCTGGTGCTGGTGGCGCTCTACCCGGCGGCGAAGCGGGTGACGTGGTGGCCGCAGGTGATGCTCGGCTTCACCTTCGGCTGGGGCGCGCCGATGGGCTATGCCGCCGCCGGCCACGGGCTGGGCTGGCCGGCCCTGCCGCTCTACCTCGCGACGATCTTCTGGATCCTGGGCTATGACACGATCTACGCCCATCAGGACCGGGAGGATGACGCGCTGATCGGCATCCGCTCGACGGCGCGGCTGTTCGGGGCGGCTACCCGGCGCTTCCTCCTCGCCTGCTATGGCGCCACGGTCATCCTGCTCGGCATCGCCTTCGCCCTGGCCGGGTTGAGCTTGGCGGGAATCATCGGGCTGGCGTTGCCGGCGGCGGCACTCGCCTGGCAGATCATCCGGCTCGACATCGACGATCCCGCGCTTTGCCTCGCCTTGTTCAAGCTCAACCGGGCGGTGGGGCTGCTGGCGGCGCTGGCCATGCTGATCGGCCGCTGGTGAGTCCTGTCGATCCGAGGCGGTTCATCCTGGAGCAGACCGCACCGGCCTTGCCGCCCTTGCTGCCGGAAATCAGCCTGCATCTCGCCAGCGAGATCACCCCGATCTGGCAGGCTACCGAAGCCTATCTCGACGAGCAGGGCATCGCCCCGCCCTATTGGGCCTTCGCCTGGCCGGGCAGCATCGCCCTTGCCCGCCACATGCTGGATGCGCCCGCCCTGGTGGCGGGCAGGCGGGTACTGGATTTCGCCGCCGGCTCGGGCCTCGCCGCCATCGCCGCCATGCGGGCCGGCGCGGCCTCCGCCACCGCGGTGGAGATCGATCCGCTGGCGGGCGCCGCCATCGCGCTGAACGCCGAAGCCAATCGGGTGGCGGTGCAGGTGCTGATCGGCGACATCACCGGCACCGAGCCGCAGGCCGAACTCATAATATGCGGGGATATCTGCTATGAGGCGCCGATGACCCGGCAGCTCTGGCCCTGGCTGCGCCGCTGCGCGCGGCGGGCGGAGATATGGCTCGCCGATCCGGGCCGCGCCTATCTTCCCGCCGAGGGATTGCAGGATTTTGCCGAATACATGGTGCCGACGACGCATGAGCTGGAGAGCCGGACGAGCCGGAAGGTGACGCTCTACCGTCTCACCAGCCAAGCTTGACCCGTCATTGACCGTCACCACCTGCCTCACTACTAGCAGGCGCAGCATTTGGTTGATCACCAGCCGCAAAAAGGTCAATAAGGTTATGAAGGACGTGCGTGAAGCCCTGCTGAATGGGCTGAACAGCCAGGGCCAGATGGTCAGGCGCCCATTGTCACCGCATCTGCAAGTTTATCGCCCGCAGATGACCTCCGTCACCTCGATCCTGCACCGCTTCACCGGCATCGGCGTCAGCCTGGGGGCGATCCTGCTCTCGCTATGGCTGACGGCGGCGGCAAGCTCGGCCAGGTGGTTCGCCTTCGCCCAGTCGGCGGCGGCCTCCATTCCCGGCATGATCGTGCTGTTCCTGTTCACCCTCGCGCTTTTCTATCATTTCTGCAACGGCATCCGCCATCTCGGCTGGGACGCGGGCTATGGCTTCGATCTGCCGGTCGCGCGGCGCAACGGCGCCATCGTCATCGCGGGCTCGGTCGCGCTGACCGCGATCACCTGGATCATCGGCCTCATCATCTGGTGAACGAACATGACCAAGATCAATCCCATCGTCATCATGCGCTCGCCGCTCGCCCGCGCCCGCGGGCTCGGCTCCGCGCGGTCGGGGCGCGGCGACTGGTGGGCGGAACGCCTGACCTCGCTCCTGCTGGTGCCGCTTTCGCTCTATTTCGTGCTGTCGGTCTTCCTGCTGGAAGGCGCGGACCAGGCGGCGATGATCCGCTACATGGCCGAGCCGTGGAACACGGTGCTGTTCCTGGCCCTGATCACCTCGCTCTTCTACCATATCGAGCTTGGCCTGCGCGCCGTGATCGAGGATTACACCCATTCGGAAGGCAGGCGGCTGGTCACGATCCTGATCATGCGGGCGACGGTGCTGTTCTTCGGAATCCTCGCGGCGATCTCAGTGTTGAAGCTGGCCTTTTCTTGAGCACGTTTCCAGGAATCCGAGCATGAACGCGATTTCCCGGCCCTCTTCCGGGGCCTATGAGATTATCGACCATGCCTATGACGTGGTCGTCGTCGGCGCCGGCGGCTCCGGCCTGCGGGCGACCCTCGGCATGGGCGCCGCCGGGCTGACGACGGCGTGCATCAGCAAGGTCTTTCCCACCCGCAGCCATACGGTCGCGGCGCAGGGCGGCATCGGCGCCGCCCTGGGCAACATGGAGCCGGATGACTGGCGCTGGCACATGTACGACACGGTGAAGGGATCGGACTGGCTGGGCGACCAGGACGCGATCGAATACATGTGCCGGGAAGCGATCCCCGCCATCTATGAACTGGAGCATTTCGGCGTGCCCTTCTCGCGCACCGAGGATGGCAAGATCTATCAGCGCCCCTTCGGCGGCCACATGAAGGAATTCGGCACCGCCCCGGTGCCGCGCGCCTGCGCCGCCGCCGACCGCACCGGTCATGCCATCCTCCACACCCTCTATCAGCAGAGCCTGAAGCACGAGGTGGAGTTCTTCGCCGAATATTTCGCGCTCGACCTCATCATGGACGACCAGGGCGTCTGCCGCGGCGTGATGGCCTGGTGCCTGGATGACGGCACGATCCACCGCTTCCGCGCCCAGCTCGTGGTGCTGGCGACCGGCGGCTATGGACGGGCCTATCTCTCCTGCACCTCCGCCCATATCTGCACCGGCGATGGCGGCGGCATGGCCCTGCGCGCCGGCCTGCCGATGCAGGACATGGAGTTCGTGCAGTTCCACCCGACCGGCGTCTACGGCTCGGGCTGCCTCATCACCGAGGGTGCGCGCGGCGAGGGCGGCTATCTCACCAACGCCAACGGCGAGCGCTTCATGGAGCGCTACGCGCCGACGGCGAAGGACCTCGCGAGCCGCGACGTGGTCTCGCGCTCCATGACCATCGAGATCAACGAGGGGCGGGGCTGCGGCCCGAACAAGGACCACATCCTGCTCCATCTCGAGCATCTCGGCGCCGCCCTCCTGCACGAGCGCCTGCCCGGCATCAGCGAGACCGCCAAGGTGTTCGCGGGCGTGGACGTGACGAAGGAGCCGATCCCGGTGCTCCCGACCGTCCACTACAACATGGGCGGCATCCCCACGAACCTGCGCACCGAGGTGCTGCGCCCGACCGCGAGCGACCCGGACGCGGTGGTGCCGGGGCTGATGGCGGTCGGCGAGGCGGCCTGCGTTTCGGTCCATGGCGCGAACCGGCTCGGGTCCAACAGCCTGATCGATCTTGTGGTGTTCGGCCGCGCTGCCGGCCAGCGTCTGGGGGCAATTTTGAAGCCGGGCGCTCTGCAGCAACCGCTGGCGAAG
>DASTAF010000312.1:0-8488 GCA_035713005.1 Acetobacteraceae bacterium | reverse complement strand
GCTCGGCGCCGTCGGGCGCGGCGCGGATGATGAATTCGTTGGCGATGGCCAGGGGCCGGTAGGGGCGTGTCATGAATTCCACTTCTGGTAGCGGTTGGGCCAAGGATCATGACCGGCCGCCTGCGGGTGATATACGCTGTTCGATACAGTTCAGAAAGCGTTTTTGCCGTTGATGCCGAAAAAACAGGCAATGACGGGCGTATCAAAATCCGCTACGCGGCATCCATGAGCAAGCTTGCCGATTATCCCATCGCCGTGATTGACGATGCCTTCGATGCCCAGACCAGCGGCGCCATGGTGATCCGCGATCTGGTCGCGGCGCTGGAGGCGCGCGGCCATCGTGTCCTGCCGGGGCTGGGGATGGAGGCGGCGCGGGCCGACCGGGTGATTTATACCGGGCTTTCCGGCCTGCTGGTCTCGATCGATGGCATCGCCGAGCGGGAGGCGCTGATCGCCTCGCTCATGCAGATCGTGGCGCTGGCGCTCGCCCGCGCCCCGGACATGCCGGTTTTCCTCGATGCCCTGGACGGGCGGGGGCTGGCGCGCATGGTGGTGCCCTATCCGCCGGGCATTCCGCTGATCATGCCGGGCGAGCGGGTGTCATCGCCGCTGATCGTCGATTACCTGCGATTCTGCGAGGACTGGGACCGGCGCTTTCCGGGCTTCGAGACCGATATCCACGGCATCCGCAAGGAGGCGGATGGCCGGTATCATCTGGATTGCGTGGCGGGGTGAAAGGCGCCTCCCGCGGGATCAGCTCCAGACCGTGAAGGCGGCGATGATCAGGAGCAGGACGACCGTGCCGATCAACGTGACCGTCAGGAACCGGGTGAAGCCGTTCCAGCCGGCCTGCCGCTCCTGGTCGAACTCCTCCAGCTCCTGTTCGAGCGGGTGGCGGTTGTCGCTATCAGCCATGAGAGCCACTTTCATCGTTCCTCGACACTGCGTAACACGTGTTCGTGATTATGCAACATGCCCGGCGCATCGTCAAAGCAATCATGACGCCCGGCTCCGGATGAATTCGGCCAGCGCCGCGGGATAGAGCCGATGCTCCTGGGCGAGCACGCGCGCGCTCAGGCTCGCTTCCGTATCGCCGTCCAGCACCGGCACCGTCGCCTGCGTGAGGATCGGCCCGTCATCCATGGTCTCCGTGACCAGATGCACGGTGCAGCCGTGAACCGGCACCCCCGCCTTCAGGGCATCCTCATGCGGATGCAGGCCGGGAAAGGCCGGCAGCAGGCTCGGATGGATGTTCAGCATGCGCCCCTGCCAGCGCCCGACCAGGAAGGGGGTGAGCAGGCGCATGTAGCCGGCGAGGCAGACGATCTCGCAGCCCGCCTCGCGCAATGCCTGATCGAGCGCCGCCTCGTGCGCCGCGCGGTCCGCGCCGAAATCCCGGCTGGGAACGGCCGCCGCCGGCACGCCGGCGGCGCGGGCGAGTTCGAGCCCCGGCGCATCCGCCCGGTTGGAGAGAACCAGCGCGACGCGTGCCGGATAAGCGGGCGCCGAAGCCGCCGCGATCAGCGCCGCCATGTTGGAGCCCCGGCCGGAAATCAGGATGCCGACCGGTATCTTCATTCGAACAGCGGCCCGGGATCGGCGACATGCGCCCCGGCCACCCCGTCAGTCTCCACGATCGATCCCATGCGGAAGGCGGGACATCCGGCATCCCGCAGCGCCGCCTCCGCCGCGTCGGCATCCCGCACCACCAGCGCCATGCCGACGCCGCAATTGAACACGCGCAGCATTTCCTCCGGCGCCACGTTTCCGGCGGCACGCAGCCAGCGGAAGACCGGCGGCACCGGCCAGTGCCGGTCCAGCATCGCGGCGCAGCCTTCCGGCAGCACGCGCGGCAGGTTTCCCGGCAGGCCGCCGCCGGTGATGTGAGCGGCCGCCTTCAGCAGCCCCGCGCGCGCCAGGCTGAGCACGGGGGCGACGTAAAGCGCGGTGGGAGCGAGCAGGGCCTGGCCGAGCGATTCACCTTTCGAGAAGGGAGCCGGGTCCGAGAGGGCCAGGCCCGCCTGGGCGATGACGCGCCGGACCAGCGAGAAGCCGTTGGAGTGGATGCCCGTGCTCGGCAGGCCGAGTATCGCATCGCCCGGCGCCACCCCCGCCGGCAGCAAGGCATCCCGCTCCGCCGCCCCGACCGCGAAGCCGGCGAGATCGTAATCGCCCTCGCCATACATGCCGGGCATCTCCGCCGTCTCGCCGCCGATCAGCGCGCATCCGGCCCGGCGGCAGCCCTCGGCGATGCCGGCGATCACTGTCCGGGCGGCGGCGGGATCGAGCCGGCCGGTGGCGAAATAATCGAGGAAGAACAGCGGCTCCGCCCCCTGAACGACCAGATCGTTCACGCACATGGCGACGAGGTCGATGCCGACCGTGTCGTGGATGCCGGTTTCGATGGCGAGCTTGAGCTTGGTCCCCACCCCGTCCGTGGTGGCGACCAGGACCGGATCGCGGAAGCCGGCCGCGCGGGTGTCGAACAGCGCCCCGAATCCGCCAATGCCGCCCATGACGCCGGGGCGCATGGTGGCCCTGGCCAGGGGCTTGATCGCCTCCACCAGGGCCTCGCCCGCGCCGATATCGACGCCCGCCTCCCGATAGGTCGCGCCCTTCATGAGAAATCCGTCGCCCTGGCCATGCCCGCCCCCGATGCGCTATGCCCGAAACATCATGCGATCACATCGGAATCACGCCGGGCCTGCCGTAATGCCGGAGCCGTTATCACCACAGAGCTTCCATTCGCGCAATGCGCGCCAAGGCTCCGACGCGAGGACGTCATGCCGGATGGGATAGATTACGGGCCGGCAACGGGGAAGCCGGTGTCGCACGATGTCGTCACCATCCCGAACATCCTCACCTTCGGCCGGGTCTGCGCGGTGCCCCTGGCGATCTGGCTGGTGCTGAAATACGACTGCGCGGCGGCCACGATCCTGTTCGTGCTCGCCGGGTTGACCGATGCGCTGGATGGCTGGCTCGCCCGCAGGAGGGGCATCTCGGCGCTGGGGACGCTGCTCGATCCGCTGGCGGACAAGGCCCTGCTGACATCGATGTTCGTCACCCTGGCGGCGATCAACCTGCTGCCGGTATGGCTCGCCATTCTCGTGGTGTTCCGGGACGCGATGATCATCAGCGGCATCCTGCTGCTGCGCCTTCTGGGCAGCCCGGTCGCCATCCGGCCGCTGCTCGTCTCGAAGCTGAACACGGCGGCGCAGATCGCCCTGGTGGCTCTGGTCCTGGCCGAGGCGGGCTTCGGCTTTCACCTGCCCATGGTGCGGAGCGCGCTGATCCTGGTCGTTTCCCTGACGACGACGATCTCCGGCATAGGCTATGTGATGCGCGGAGTCAGGCTTGCATGAACGAGTGGCTGGGAAGCCGGGGGCGCGGGCAGCGCCTCGCCTTCATAGCCGGGTTCATCTTCGTCGTCTGGCTGTTCCTGCGCCTGTTCGCCTCCATCCTGCTGCCCTTCGTGACAGCCGCGGGCATCGCCTATTTTCTCGATCCGCCGGTCTCGGCGCTCGCGCGGGTGGGGCTGCCCCGCTCCATCGGGGCGCTGCTCATGCTGCTCGCGCTGATCGCGGCGGGCCTGCTGTTCGTCCTGCTGCTTTATCCGCTGGTGGCGGCCCAGATCGGCCTGCTGGTCTCGCAATTTCCGGCCATGGTGATGGCGGTGCAGAAATTCGTCAGCCACGAGATCAGCATCCTGCAGGCGAGGCTGGGGCCGGGCTTCATGTCCCAGAAGCTGAAGGGCGTGGTGGGAGCGCAGGCGGGCTCCATCGTCGCCTTCATCGGCACGGCGGCGCAGCGGGTCATCGGCGGCGGGTTCGTGCTGTTCAACGTGCTGACCCTGCTGGTGATCACGCCGATCGTCGCCTTCTATCTGCTGCGGGACTGGCCCATGATGCTGGCGCGGATCGATTCCTGGCTGCCACGATCCTATGAGAGCGTCATTCGGAACCTGGCCAAGTCGATCAGCAAGATTTTGAATGCCTGGATTCGCGGCCAGGCGATCTGCTGCCTGTTCCTGGCAGTGTTCTATGCGGTTGCCCTGTCGGTGGTGGGGCTCAATCTCGGGCTGGTGATCGGGCTGGCCGCCGGCCTGCTCTCGTTCATTCCTTACGTGGGAACGATCGTCGGCGCGGTCAGCGCCATCGTGATCGCCGCCGGCCAGTATCAGAGCTGGAACGGCATCATCCTGATCGCCGCCATCTTCGCGCTGGGCCAGGGGCTGAACGACTATATCATCGCGCCGCGCTTCCTGGGCGACCGGGTGGGGCTCTCGGCGGTGTGGGTGATTTTCGCGCTGTTCGCGGGCGCCGAGACCTTCGGCTTCCTGGGGGTTCTGCTGGCGGTGCCGGTTACCGCGACGCTTGGGGTTCTGGCGCGGTTCTGGCTTGGCCGCTATCTGCAGAGCCCGCTTTATCTGGACCCTCCGCGCCATAATCTATGATGGATGGCGCCTGACCCCATGATCGAAGCCCGTCAGCTTCCCCTGCCATTCGATGAGCCGCTTCCCTACGAAGCCGCCGATTTCATCGAGGCGGCGTCCAATGCCGCCGCGCGGGCGGCGCTGGACCGCAAGCAGGGCTGGGTGAACGGGCGGCTGGTGATCTGGGGCGAGGCCGGCAGCGGCAAGACCCATCTGCTGCGGCTATGGGCGGAGCGCGAGGGCGCGGCGAGGCTGAGCGCGCCTTCCCTGCGGGAGGCGGTTCAGCAGCCGCGGCAGGACCTTGCCATCGAGGATATCGACGCCCTGATCTCGGAACCCGCTTTGCTCCATACGCTGAACGCCGCGCAGGCGGCCGGGCACCATGTGCTGCTGACCAGCCGCGCGCCCCCGGCGCGCCTGGACTTCCGCCTGCCGGATCTGGCGAGCCGGTTGCGCGCCAGCCTGACGATCCAGATCGAGCCGGCGGAAGACGCGCTGCTCGAAGCCCTGCTGATCCGCCTGTGCGCGGCGCGGCAGATCAGCCTGCCCCCGCAGCTCCAGAATTATCTGCTCACGCGTCTCCCCAGGAGGGCGGCGGTGCTGCACGAAGCCGTGGCCAGGCTGGACCGCGCCACGCTGGCGCTCGGCGTCTCGCCCACCAGGGCGATGGCCTCCCTGATCCTGGCCGATCTCTGCGTCACGCCCGAGGAGCCTTTACGAGAACGTCACTCGCACAATGCGCCCGGTTTCCTGTAAGCTCATGCCATGGATCAGCCATCACCCCCCTCCAGGGCCCTTCGCCGCAAGCGGGATGCCGTCAGGCATGACGAGCTGGCGCCGGAGACCAAGCCTTTCGTGGACAAGGAACAGGCCTTTCGCGGCCAGCCTGATGAAACCGCCGGCCTTCCTGGGCTGAACGATCCGGTGCGGTTCCTCAACCGCGAGCTTTCCTGGCTGGACTTCAATGCCCGGGTGGTGGCGGCGGCGCAGAATCCGGCCTACCCGCTGCTCGAAAGGCTGCGCTTTGTCTCCATCAGCGCGTCCAACCTGGATGAGTTCCATTCGGTCAGGGTGGCCGGGCTGATCGGCCAGGGGCGGGCCGGAATCATCTCGCACTCCTCGGACGGGATGACGCCCCAGCAGCAACTCACGGCGATCAACCAGCAGGCCCGCGCCCTCATCGCCGCCCAGCAGCGCGTATTCGTGACATTGCGCGAGGAGCTTGCCCGGGCGGGGCTGGTGATCGCCGCCGCCGAGGACCTCACCCCGGATGATCAGGCCTATCTCGACCAGTATTTCATGGAGCGGGTGTTCCCGATCCTGACGCCGCTCGCCATCGATCCGGCGCATCCCTTCCCGTTCATCCAGAACATGGGGCTGGTTCTGGTCCTGAAGCTGATCCGCGACGAGGATGGCGGCGTCATGCGCGCGCTCATCCCGCTGCCGAGCCAGATCGACCGGTTCATCCGGCTGCCCGCGCCCGACAGCAGCCATATCCGGTTCGTGAAGCTGGAATCGCTGGTCAGGCTGTTCATGAACCGGCTGTTCCCCGGCTTCACGCTGAACGGCTCGGGCCTGTTCCGGGTCATCCGGGATACCGATGTCGAGTTCGAGGATGAGGCCGAGGACTTGGTCCGCTCCTATGAAACCGCCCTCAAGCGGCGGCGGCGGGGTGCGGCGATCCTCCTGACCCTTGCCAGCAACATGCCGGAGGATCTGCGCCGGCTGGTGATCGACGCGGTCGATCCTCCGCCCGATGAGATATTCCTTGAATCCGGGCTGCTGGGCATCGTCGATCTCAAGCAGATGATCGTCGACGACCGGCCCGATCTTCTGTTTTCGCCTTATACGCCGCGCTTTCCCGAGCGCATCCGCGATTTCGGCGGAGACTGCTTCGCCGCGATCCGCGCCAAGGACATCATCGTCCACCATCCGTTCGAAAGCTTCGACGTCGTGGTGCAGTTCCTGCGGCAGGCGGCGGTCGATCCGAATGTCGTCGCCATCAAGCAGACCCTGTACCGGACCAGCCATGATTCACCCATCGTCAAGGCGCTGATCGAGGCGGCGGAAAGCGGCAAGAGCGTGACCGCCATGGTCGAGCTGCGGGCGCGCTTCGACGAGGAGGCGAATATCCGCCTCGCGCGTTCGCTGGAAGCGGCCGGGGTGCAGGTCGTCTATGGATTCCTCGGGCTGAAGACTCATGCCAAGCTCTCGCTCATCGTGCGCCGGGAGGCGGGGACGATGCGCGCCTACGCGCATTTCGGCACCGGCAATTACCACCCGATCACCGCGCGCATCTATACCGATCTGAGCTTCTTCACCTGCGATCCTCCGCTCACCCGCGATGCCGCCCGCCTGTTCAACTACATGACGGGCTATGCCCGCCCCGAGAGAATGGAGCAGCTGATATTCAGCCCCCTCACCACGCGGCGCGAGATCGACAAACTGATCGATGCGGAGATCGAGGCGGCGCTCGCGCAAAAGCCATCGGGCATCTGGCTCAAACTGAATTCGCTTGTCGATGAGCGGCTGATCGACCGTCTCTACGAAGCGTCAATGGCCGGGGTGCGCATTACCTGCATCGTGCGCGGCATTTGCTGCCTGCGCCCCGGTGTTCCGGGCCTGTCTGAGAACATCCATGTCAAATCGATCATCGGCCGCTTTCTGGAGCATGCGCGGATCTGCGTGTTCGCGAATGGCGGGATGATGCCCTCGCGGCAGAACAAGGTTTTCATCTCGAGCGCGGACTGGATGTCGAGGAACATGGATGGGCGGGTGGAAACCTTCGTGCCGATCCATAACCCGACGGTTCATGCCCAGGTTCTGGATCAGATCATGGCCGTCAATCTGCGGGATGATGCCAATTCGTGGAATCTTGGCCCTGACGGCAGGTGGACGCAGGCCCCGCAGGGGGATCCGCCCATATCGGCGCATGAATATTTCATGACGAACCCGTCCCTTTCAGGCCGCGGTTCCGCGCTGCACGGACCGCTCCTGACCGGCAAAGGCGATACCGTGCGGTCGCGAAAAACTTTTCTAACTTCTGGTTAGCTAGAAGGTCTGGCAAGCATGTGCTGAATCGCTGCCAGATGGTCACGGCATATCGAACCGGCCTTCCAGAGAGCCACGATGTAATTGGCCACCACCGCTTGCGACGTTGCCGCCGGCACAACGGGAGAATTCGGGCAGGTCAGCAGGCCGGGCGGGACTTTCGGCTCGACAAGCTGTATCTTGGTGATCGTGACCGGCTTCGGCGCGGCGCAGCCGGCGAGCAATAGGGCAATCAGCATCGTGCGGATCATTTTTTTCCTGCCTGCATTTTCTCGATCGCGTCGAGCGTCGCCGCCAGCACCGGTGCCGCCGCGGCATTCTGCGTCGGCGAGGCGGCGTTGATTTCCTTGTCGATCTGCTGGGCCGCGCTCAGCTGGTTGTTATCATCCTGCTGAACGACGAGCATTTCCCCATCCCATTCGGCCTGCTGCTTCTGCAGCTTTGCCAGGGCGGTCAGATTCTGCTGATTGGCAGCCTGCAGGCTTGAGATCGTGGTTTTCGCCGCGGTCATCTCCATGCGGGCGATGCGCAGTTCGTTCTCGATGTGCCGGACATACAGGAACCCGCCCGCGAGGATGAGGCCGCCGATCAGATACGGCAGCAATCGTGAGAGCCACGGCAGCAGCAAGGCAGGCATGTCAACCTCCTAAACGTGATTTAAGGCCCATTCCGGTGGCGGCCGCGCCAATCGCCGCGCCGAATCCCACTCCGAAGGCCTCGGGCTCGAAATGCTGACGACGCACCACGACCGCGAAAATCTGCAGGGCGATGAATGTCAGCACCCCTAGAATCGCGAGCAAGGCCATTTCATCGGAACGGCCCTGCTCGTCGGATACCAGACCGAGCAAGAAAGCCTTCATGCGGATTGCACGGAGGCGAAGGCCAGATTGGCGATGCGGCGCGACCATCCGAGGCCAAAGTGCGGCCAGGTCGGCAACCGCGCCAGAAAGTCTATCCTCCGCGCCAGAACCTCTTTCGCAACACCTTGCGGATCGGCGCCTTCAA
>DASTAF010000311.1:0-2599 GCA_035713005.1 Acetobacteraceae bacterium | reverse complement strand
CCCGGATAATCGAACAGGCGCAGGATGCGGAGCCGGTCCAGCCCCGCGAAAGGCAGCACCACCGGGTCCCGCCTGCCCGTGTAGTGGACGGTGCCGACCGGCAGTCCGGAGGGAAACACGCCACCGGCCGCGCTCGTCACCACCACCGCGCCTTCGCGCGGCGGCCTGGCGGGAGGCCAGTAGATCAGGTGTGGATTTCCCGTGTTGGTCCCCACCATCAGGGCATGCTCGCCATGCGCGCCGATGGAGACCGGCACCCGGCTGTTGATGTCGGTGATCAGCAGCACCCGCGCGCTTCGCTCTCCCGCCTCGACCACCCGCCCCACCAACCCGCGCCCGTCCAGAGCGACGGCGTCCTTCACCATGCGTCCGTCAGACGGAACCGTCACCAACACCGAGCGGGCATAAAGCCCGCCGAGATCGGCGATGATCCGGGCAGTGAAGAAACTAGGCCGGGGCGATGGCACGAAATTCAGTTCCGATTTCAGCGCCGCGTTCTGCGCCGCCAGGGCCAGCGCCACCGCACGCCAGCGGCGCAGCGTCTCGTTCTCGGCGCGCAGCCTCTCATTCTCTGCGTGAAGGCGGAACCAGCCGCCAACCGCCCCTTTGTCCTGCTCGGCGGCGCGGATGGGTTGGCCCGCCGCCTCGTAAAGCGGCGCCAGGGCGTCATCCACCCCGGCCCGAAGGCCGCTGCCGAGCTGCCGGTCCGCCCGTCCGGCTAGTACCAAGCCGAGTGACACCAGCAGCATCGCCGGAAGCGTGAGCCGGGCAAGGGCATGTCTCGCGGATATGGACAGCCGCAGCATGGAGCCGCACGATCCTTCGAATGAAACGCGGTGACGGTCCTGACGCGAAGCCCGGCACCTTCCTGATTCTGCAGGCGCCGCAGCCCCGACACTAGGGAGACTTACTTAAGATTGTATTATTCGATCCGGCAAGGCCCTTATGGCCCCAGGCTGAGAAATTTCATCATCAATACATGGAGGTCAGCACGCTGCGGAGGCGCTTCATCTCCTCCAGCGCCCGCCCGGTGCCGAGGGCGACGCAGCGGAGCGGCTCCTCGGCGATCATCACCGGCAGCCCCGTCGCCTCCCGCAGGACATCGTCCAGCCCGTGCAGTTGCGCGCCGCCGCCGGTGAGCACGATTCCCTTGTCCACGATGTCGGCGGCCAGTTCGGGCGGGGTATTCTCCAGCGTGATCTTCACCGTCTCGACGATCTGGCTCACCGGCTCGGCCAAGCTTTCGGCGATCTGCGCCTGGCTGACCGTGACTTCGCGCGGGACACCATTGATCAGGTCGCGCCCCTTCACCTCGCGCATCGGGCCGGGCATTTTCGGATTGGCCCAGGCGGCGCCGATGTCGAGCTTGATTCGCTCCGCCGAGGATTCGCCGATCAGCAGGTTATGGCCGCGCCGGATATAGGAGATGATCGCCTCGTCCATCTTGTCGCCGCCCACCCGCACCGAGCGCGCATAGACGATGCCGCCAAGCGAGATCACCGCGACCTCGGTGGTGCCGCCGCCGATATCCACCACCATTGAGCCGGCGGGTTCGGTGACGGGAAGCCCGGCGCCGATTGCCGCGGCCATTGGCTCCTCGATCAGCAACACCTTCCGTGCCCCCGCGCTTTCCGCGCTCTCCTGGATGGCACGGCGCTCCACCGCAGTGGAGCCGGAGGGCACGCAGACGATGATCAGCGGCGAGGCGAAGGCGCGCCGGTTGTGCACCTTGCGGATGAAATGCTTGATCATCTCCTCCGCCACCTCGAAATCCGCGATCACCCCATCGCGCAAGGGGCGGATCGCGGAGATGTTACCGGGAGTGCGGCCGAGCATCTGCTTGGCTTCCTCACCGACGGCCAGCACCTGCTTGCGCCCTTTGGCTTCCGCGATGGCCACCACCGAAGGTTCGTCCAGCACGATGCCGCGCCCCTTGACATAGACAAGCGTGTTCGCCGTGCCCAAATCGATGGCCATGTCAGCGGACATAAAACCGAGAAGCCGGTGGAGCATGCAATCCTTCCTGCGTCATGGAGATGATGCGGCGAGGATTAATCGCTTACCGTTCCGATTGATGCATAACAAGACCTAAGGTTGTGTACGCAGGCGGCGTTGCCATGGTAATGCCACGGGAGTGCCGCGACTTTGCCGGAGTGATCCGGGAGTGTAGCATGATATCCGGCGTGTTTTCAAAACCAAGACGAAAGGAAAAACCATGACACGTATCATGACAACGTCAGTTCTTCTCCTCGGACTTGCCCTTGGTCTGGCTGGTTGTGGCCGCACTGAAGGCTCCCGCGCCCTCTCGGGCGGTGCCATCGGCGCTGGTGCCGGGGCGATTGTCGGCGGCGCCACCGGGCTCGGCGCCGGCACGGGCGCCCTGATCGGTGGTGCTGGCGGCGCGGGCGCCGGCGCGCTCACCGCGCCCAACCATTGATCCCGAACCGGCGATAAATCCTAGGGGGAGGGGCTCCGGCTCCTCCCCTTTTTCATGCCGCCGCCGCTCTTGGCAGCGTGCGGTCAGGCTGATACGCGCCATGGCAGCAAAGGAACGGTGCCATGGCAATGCAGGATGTGAGGAAAGTGGTGCTCGCCTATT
>DASTAF010000310.1:0-5324 GCA_035713005.1 Acetobacteraceae bacterium | reverse complement strand
GGGCTCGCCCGCGCCATCGCGGCGCTTGCCCCCCGCGCCGCCTCCGATCCCGCCCTCGTCGCGCTGATGCTGGCGGTGGCGGCCCATGATCGGGAGGAAAGCCGGGGCGGCCATGCCCGCGCCGATTTCCCCGGCAGGCGCCCCCTGGCCGCGCATTCCAAGCTGACCATGCCCCTGGCGCTGGCGCGCGCCAAAACCATTGCCGCAACCCTGAAGGACGCCGCATGAGCCTCTCGCCCCTGCCCCGCATCATGATCGAGCCGCTGGTGCGCGCGGCACTTCTGGAGGATCTCGGCCGGGCCGGGGACATCACCACTGACGCGGTGATTCCCGCCGATGCCCGCGCCCGCGCCGCCTTCGTCTCCCGCGAGGACGGGGTGGTGGCGGGGCTGGACTGCGCCGCCATCGCCTTTTCCCTGCTCGATCCCGGGCTTATGCTCGATGTGAGCATTCCCGATGGCGGCAGGGTGCGGCCGGGCAGCGTGATCGCAAGGCTGGAAGGCCCGGCGCGGGCGATCCTGAGCGGGGAGCGGGTGGCGCTGAACTTCCTCGCCCAGCTTTCCGGCGTCGCGACCGCCGCCGGCGGAATCGTCGCCGCCATCGCCCATACCGGAGCAAAACTTTCCTGCACCCGCAAGACGGTGCCGGGCCTGCGCGCCCTGCAGAAATACGCGGTGCGGGCGGGGGGCGGGGTGAATCACCGCTTCGGGCTCGACGATGCGGTGCTGATCAAGGACAACCACATCGCCGTCGCCGGCGGGATCGGGCTGGCGGTGGCGCGGGCGCGGGCGGCCATCGGCCATCTGGTGAAGATCGAGGTTGAGGTGGAGACGCTGGCGGAGCTGGAGGAGGCGCTGGCGGCGGGGGCGGACGCGGTGCTGCTCGACAATATGGAGCCCGGCATGCTGCGCGAGGCGGTGGCGCGGATCGGGGGCCGCGCGGTGGCCGAAGCCTCCGGCCGGATCACGCCGGAGACGGCCCCCGCCATCGCCGAGACGGGGGTTGACCTGATCTCCGCCGGCTGGCTGACCCACAGCGCGCGGGTGCTGGATATCGGGCTGGATTTTGCTGTGTAGGGCTGGCTCGGTGATCAGCCGTGCTTCAGCCCATGGCTGCGGGCCAGTTGGCGCCTGTTCCAGGCATTCTTGCCATGCCATGCCAGGCCGCGGAGGCTTCCGCTGGCGCCGTGAAGCAGCACGCCGATGCCCCGCCGCCAGATATCCTTGCGCCTTTCGGTGAATTCGGCGATCGCCAGGATGATCAGGAACGTGCCGAGATAGAGCAGGGCGCGGTTTGCCCATGATCCAGCCGGCCATGGGGTTTCCGCCGCCAGGAACTGGGCGACCGGAAGATGAAACAGATAAAGCGTGAAGGTGGCGCCGGCCAGCCAGCGGATCACGGCTTGCGGTCCCGTCAGCACAGGGGCGGCAAGCCGCGAAATGGCGTGAAAGCCCGCAAGGTGAATGGCAAACAAGGTGCCGATGACATAGTCATCCAGGATGAGCGAATTGCGGGTCACGGTGTGGATGGCGGCATCATGGATCACTGGAACTCCCATTTTCCAGACCCAGGCTTCATAGGCCACCAGCGCTCCCATCGTGCCGAAGCACAGCACGGCACCCACGGCCCGGCTGATCACAAGGCGCGTGCAGGCATAATAGCAGGCGACGCCCAACAGCCAGATCGGGAAGGAGGAAAGAAGCTTCGGCCCCATGATGGCCAGCGCCGCCAGTATTGATATCACCCGCCATTTGGCGGGGGCGAAAACCACAAGGCCGAATAAAATATAATACCAGACCTCGTAACCGAGCGACCAGTACGGAAGGTCGGAGCCGGGCGCGATCTTGTTGAACCAAATCTGGTTGAGAAAGAACAATCCGCTGAAAAACTGCTCGGGCCGATTTCCCCAGGAATATCCCCATGATGCGGAGTACAGCCCTGGATGCGCGGCGCGGCCGACCGCATCAAGAATGAAGGTCAGCACAAGAGCCGGGATTGCCACGGAATAGATGCGGGCGGCGCGGCTTACGATGTAGTCGCCGGCCGTTCCTTCGCGCCTGTCCACCACATAGGCGATCACGAAGCCGGACAGGACAAAGAAAACATTGACCGCCTCGCTGCCGAAGCGCCCGAGTTGCCAGAGAAATCCGCCGGTAAACCGCCCACCACTGACATGCGAGATGAAGACTGCCAGTGCCGCCAGAAAACGGACAAGATCGAGATAAAGCGAGGTTTCCTTGCCGATGGGGTTGATGCCGCGAGTACAACCACCGGTGATCCCAGGTAGATTAGTCTTTATTTCTGATTGTATTATTTTTTCCACCTGACTCTCCCAATTTTGAGCAGGTTAAGATAAAGTTAGTGGAGAATCAATTACAAAAATTTAGATTATGGCTCTAAAATGGAATAGCGCGTGCTTTGGAGCGTTTTTCGTCAGATGTTGCTTTAGCCGCCTCTGGGAAGGCCGAGCTGCTTGCCCGGGGCACGGCCTGCAAGACGCGGCCTGGAGGATGGCGCGGGGAGGGGCCGGCGCAGCTCGCAATGCCGCTCGATTGCTTGGACCAGGCTTCGCATATGCGCATCGCCGCTGAACCGGGCCAGATAATCCGCCTGGGCGCGGCGGCCGAGCGCCGCGGCCTCGGCGGGATTTTCGAGCAGATGACGGATCGCCGCCGCCATCGCCGCCTCATCCCCGCGCGGCACCAGCAGCGCGTTCACCCCATCCTCCAGATAATCGCCCACCGTGGGCGTGCGGGTGACGATCAGCGGCCGGCCCAGCGCCATCGCCTGGATCAGCACCATCTGCCCGGCGGAAATTTCCTCGACCCGCAGTGGGACGACGACGATGGCGGCGCGGAGCAATTGCCGCAGATAGTCCCGCCCGAAGCAGTTGCCGAGAATCTCGATACCGGGCCCGGGGCAGACGCCGCCAAGGGCCACCTTTTCATTGCAGATGATCGACAGCCGGCAGGGCAACGCCGCCGCCGCCCGGGCCAGGGTGGGATAATCGCGCCCCGAGCGGCCCGCCGTGACCAGCCGGGCTGGCCCGTCCGGCTCCGGCGCCTCCTCCCCGGCCAGCAGCTCCGCCGCGGCCGGAACATAGGTGCCCCAGGGGATGAAGGCGAAATCGGCGCCGCATCCGGCGAACAGGGCGCGGTATCGCTCGATCTCCAGCGTCGAGTGGCAGATCGCGCAGGATACGGAGCGCAGGACGAAGCGGTAGTAGAGCAGGCGCGCGCGGTTCACTGCGGGCGAACGGCGCTCGGTGAAGATGAAGGGCATCAGGATGACACGGGGGCGGGCGGCGAATGGCAGCAGCCGCACCAGGGCGAAGACCAGCGCCTCCACATCCGAGCTGATGACCACGGCATCGGGCCGGGGCCGGGCGAGCAGGAGGGATTTCACCGCCATGGACAGAGCCGTCCAGGCGAGCCTGGGATAGCCGAGCAGCAGAAGCTGGAGACGGTAGCGGTAGGCCTGCGTCACGGCGGCGGCGAATATCTGGTGCTCGGCGCCGGTTTCGCGCAGCGCCTGCCCATAAGGAGTATCCGCCGCAGTTTTTGAGAACCGGGGAAAGAAATGGATCATTGCAGCCTCGAATCCGCGTGGAGTTCGGCGCGAAGCCTCCCGTTAGGCGCAGCAGAACCCACGGAGCCGCAGCCGGCCCACGATGCCACGCCCAGGCGTTTTCGCCTCTCGAAATGAAATTTGGATCAGAAGGAATGATTACTTGCTAAGGCGGCATCGTCTCCTCCGAATATTGAATTCTTTTGTGAAAACAGCTTCAGGTTGCAAATAACCATTGACCGTTTCTTGATCAGAAGAACTATCTCTTCTGTCAGGATTCCGCAAGGAAAATATGCGCGGAAAAAATATGCGTGGATTGGCGGGCGGGAAGAGCGGTCAGTCTCCGGTGGCGCCGGCCTGGGCGGCCTGATCGAGCTGCGAGAGCAGCAGCGTTCTGCTTGAGAGCCGCAGGCAGTCCGCCGGCGAGGGACGGTAGCCCCGGTTCGAGCCGGTCTCAATGGTGACGTAGATGCGGCTCAGCGTCCGCGGGCCGGCTGGCTGGTGGGTCAGCATGGAGGCGTAGATGGTCGCGCGCTGGATGAAGGTGTTCCTCACCCTTTCATCCCAATCCGGCGACCTGAAGCCGCATTGCACGGCGGTTTCAGCGGCCTGCGCGCCGCTGGCCAGGGTGTTCAGGTACTGGTCGAATCGCTGCTGCGGATCGCCCGCCATGGCGATGGCCGCCGTGATGATCATCCCAATCATCGGCCTCTCCCGGTGAGGCGCCGCCCGGGCCGATCATGGCTTTGGCCGGAGGCGGATGTCAAACACGCGAGGCGCGAAATTCAGGGAATCAGGATGGTGCTTCCCGTGGTGCGGCGGGCTTCCAGCGCCTCATGCGCGGCGGCGGCATCGCGCAGCGGGAAGGTCTGGTTGACGCGGATTTTGACCGCGCCGCTGGAGACGACATCAAAGAGATCGTTGGCGACCGCCACCAGGTCCTCCCGCTTCGCGGTATAGGTGGCGAGCGAGGGGCGGGTGAGGAACAGGCTGCCCTTGGCGGCCAGCATGCCGAGTTCGACCGGCGGAACGGCGCCCGAGGCGTTGCCATAGCTGACCATCAGGCCGAGCGGGGCGAGGCAGTCCAGGCTGGCGGCGAAGGTGTCCCGCCCCACCGAGTCATAGACCACCGGAACCATCGCGCCGCCGGTGATGCGCTTCACCTCGGCGGCGAGATTGCCGTGGCCGACGATGACATGGGCGGCGCCGTGCTCGCGCGCGATGCTCGCCTTGCTCTCGGTGGAGACGACGCCGATGACATTCGCTCCCAGATGCCGCGCCCACTGGCACAGGATGAGGCCGACGCCGCCCGCCGCCGCGTGGACCAGGATGGTTTCACCCTCCCGCACCCGGTAGGTGCGGCGGATCAGGTATTGCGCGGTCATGCCCTGCAACATCATCGCCGCGCCGGTGGCGAAATCGATGTTGTCGGGCAGCTTGACCAGCCGGTCCGCGGTGATGACGCGCTCGGTGGCATAGGCGCCGATCGGGCCGGTGGCGTAGGCCACCCGGTCGCCCACCCGCAGCTCGGTCACGTTCGGCCCGGCCGCGAGCACCACGCCCGCGGCCTCCATGCCGAGGGTGACGGGCAGGCTTGGCGATTTGTAGAGGCCGGTGCGGAAATAGACATCGATATAGTTCAGGCCGACTGCCTCGTGGCGGATCAGCACCTCGGCAGGGCCGGGTTCCGGCGTGGGAACATCCTCCCATTTCAAGACTTCAGGGCCGCCATAGGCATGGATGCGGATGGCTTTGGT
>DASTAF010000309.1:0-3934 GCA_035713005.1 Acetobacteraceae bacterium | reverse complement strand
GCGCTGGATGTGCTGGCCCAGCACGTGCTCGGCTGCGCCTGCGCGGAACCCTTCCAACCTGATGACCTTTTCGCCGAGGTGACTTCCGCCGCGCCCTATGCCGATCTGCCGAGGAGGGATTTCGACGACGTGCTCCGCTTCGTCGAGGATGGGGGCTACGCGCTCGCCGTCTATGAACGCTACCGCAAGCTGTTCCGCGATGCCGAGGGGCGGGTGCATGTCCGCAACAGCCGCATCGCCCGCCAGCACCGGATGAATATCGGCACCATCGTCGATGCGCCGGTGCTGAAGGTGCGCCTCGCGGGCCGGCGCGGCATGGGCGCCTCCCTCGGTGAGATCGAGGAATATTTCGTCTCGATGCTGAGCCCGGGCGACACCTTCCTGTTCGCCGGGCGCCTGCTGAAATTCCTCGGCCTGCGGGAGACCAGCGTGCTGGCGGCGGAGGGCGGGGATGGCGAGCCGCGCGTGCCCGCCTATGCCGGGGCGCGGATGCCGCTCACCACCAATCTCGCCGACAAGGTGCGCGCCATGCTGCATGACGAGCGGTGCTGGCATCTGTTCCCCGCCGATGTGCGGGAATGGCTCGCGCTGCAGCGGGCGCGTTCCGTGCTGCCGGGGCCGGATGACCTGCTGGTCGAGACCTTTCCGCGCGGCGGGCGCTGGTATCTGGTCGCCTATTGCTTCGAGGGGCGCCAGGCGCATCAGTCGCTCGGCATGCTGATCACCCGGCGGCTGGAGCGGTTCGGCTTCCAGCCGCTCGGCTTCGTCGCCACCGATTACGTGCTGGCCTGCTGGTGCGCGCGGGAGCCGCAGCACATCTCCCGCCTGTTCGAGGAGGACATGCTGGGGGACGATCTGGAAGCCTGGCTGGCGGAAAGCTCGATGATGAAGCGCAGCTTCCGCAACGTGGCGGTGGTGGCCGGGCTGATCGACCGGATGCGCCCGGATGGCGAGCGCAGCCGTAGACAAGTGACGATGAATACCGATCTGATCTATGATGTCCTTCGCAAGCACGAGCCGGACCATGTCCTGCTGCGCGCCACCCGCGCCGATGCCGCGCACGGGCTGGTCGATCTTTCCCGGATCGCCGGCATGCTGAGCCGGGCGCGGGGCCGCATCACCCACAAGGCGCTGCGCCGGGTTTCACCGCTCGCCGTGCCGGTGCTGCTGCAGATCGGGCGGGAGCGGGTGCATGGCGGCGAGGCGGAGGACGCGCTGCTGGAGGAGGCCGAGGCGCTGATCGCGGAAGCAACCGGCATGGGCGCGGAACTGGCGGGCACCCGATGAATCCCACCGCCATCGACTTCGCCGGGCAGCGCCTCCTGCTCGATCCCGCCGGGGCGGCATTCTGGCCGGCGCGGCGCAGCCTGATCCTTGCCGATCTGCACCTGGAAAAAAGCTCCTCCTATGCCGCGCGCGGAGCCTTGCTGCCGCCCTATGACAGCCGGGTGACGCTCGATCTGCTGCTGCGGCTGGCGCGGCATTACGAGCCGGCACGGATCATCGCCCTCGGCGATTCGTTTCATGATGGCGAGGGTGCGGCCCGGCTCCGGGCGGAGGATCGCGCCGTGCTGGATCATATCGCCGCCCGCGCCGAGTTCGTCTGGATCGCCGGCAACCACGATGCCGGGATGGACGCCGAACTGCCGGGCGTCATCCTGGACGGGTTCGAGCAGGATGGCTGCCGGTTCCGCCATGTCGCCGCAGGCGGCTCCGGCGTCGGCGGCGAGTTTTCGGGGCATTATCACCCCAAGGCGCGGGTCGCCACGCGCGGAAGGCTCATCAGCCGGCCCTGCTTCGTCATGGACGAGCGGCGGCTGATGCTGCCCGCGCTCGGCGCCTATTCGGGCGGGCTGGACGTGACCGCCCCGCCGATCCGGGCGCTGTTCCCGGGCGGGGCGAGGCTGTTCCTGCTGGGCGCGAACCGGCTGTTCGGCTTCCCGCTGCCGGGAATGGCCCCGGCATGAGCACGAGCATCCTCTGGTTCCGCAACGATCTGCGCCTCGCCGACAATCCCGCCCTCGCCGCCGCCTGCGAGGCGGAGAGGATCGTTCCGGTATTCGTGCTGGATGACGAGGCGGCGGGGGCCTGGCGGGCGGGCGGCGCCTCCCGCTGGTGGCTGCATGGAAGCCTCGCTGCATTGGCGCACGAGCTTGAGCAGCGCGGCGCGACCCTGGTGCTCCGGCGCGGCGACGCGCGCCGCGTCATCCCGGCGCTGGCGCGGGAGGCGGGCGCGGATGCGGTCCATGCCGGGCGCGCGCACGAGCCCTGGCTGCGCGCCGCCGACCGGGACATCGATGCGGCGCTGAAGGCCGGGGGCATCGCTTTTCACCGGCACCGCTCCGCGCTGATGTTCGGGCCGGAGGAGATCGCCACCAGGTCCGGCACCCCCTATGGGGTGTATGGCCCGTTCTCCCGCGCCTGCTTCGAGCGTTTCTCGCCCAGGCCGCATATTCCGGCGCCGGAAAAGCTGCGCGGCGTTTCCGGCATCAGGGGCGATGCGCTGGATGGCTGGCATTTGCTGCCGCGCCATCCCGACTGGGCCGGCGGCCTGCGCGGGAGCTGGATGCCCGGCGAGGCGGGGGCGAGGGAGCGGCTCGGCATCTTCATCGGGGAGGCGCTGGATGGCTACGATGCCAGCCGCGACGAGCCGGGAACATCCGGCACCTCCATGCTCTCGCCCCATCTGCATTGGGGCGAGATCGCCATCGACGCGGTATGGCGCGCCGCCGCCGATGCCGCGCCGGGCGCCGGCAGAACCGCCTTCCTCAAGGAGCTGATCTGGCGCGAGTTCTGCGCCCATCTGCTCTGGCACCATCCGGAAATGCCGGATGCGCCGCTCAGGGGGGAATTCGCCCGCATGCCCTGGCGGGAGGCCCCGGATGATCTGCGCGCCTGGCAGCGCGGCATGACCGGCATCCCCATCGTGGACGCGGGCATGCGGCAGCTCTGGCGAACCGGCTGGATGCACAACCGCATCCGCATGGTGGCGGCCTCCTTCCTGATCAAGCATCTGCTGCTGCCCTGGCAGGCGGGCGAGGCCTGGTTCCACGATACGCTGGTGGATGCCGATCTCGCCTCCAACTCCGCCTCCTGGCAGTGGGTGGCGGGCTGCGGCGCCGATGCCGCACCCTATTTCCGCATCTTCAACCCGGTGCTGCAGGGCCGGAAATTCGACGCGCGGGGGGATTACGTGCGCAGCTTCGTGCCGGAGCTGGCGCGGCTGCCCGACCGCTACATTCACGCGCCGTGGCAGGCGCCGGATGCGGTGCTGAAACAGGCGGGCATCTCGCTGGGACAGGATTATCCGCGCCCCATCACCGATCCCGGCGAAGGCCGGGACCGGGCGCTGGCCGCCTTCCGGCGGATCAGGGGCCGCGCGGCGGAATGAGCGGCGCGGGAGCTTGCGGGACCGGCCCGCGCCTCCCAGATCATCGCCATTGTTCAAGACTCTTGGCACCGCGATTTACATGGTGAATTCACCCGGGCTTCCTTTCGGCGTTCCGCTGCGCATCGTCGGCGACGTCCATGGCGATGCGCGCGGCTTCGCCGCCGCCGCCGCGACCGACCGCTTCGTGGTCCAGCTCGGCGATCTGGTCGATGACGGGCCGGACACGCTCTCCGCCCTGCGGATCATGTTCGAGCTGATCGACCGGGGCCAGGGACTGTTCCTGATCGGCAACCATGATTTCAAGCTCGCCCGCGCCCTGCGGGGCGACAAGGTGCATTTATCCGCGGATGCCCGGGCGACGATGGCTTCGCTTCCCGCAAGCGTGGCCGAGCGCACCTTGCAGGAAATCAGGCGCGCGCCGGGATGGATCGAGGCGGGCTCGCTGTTCTTTGTCCATGGCGGGTTCCATCCCGGCATGCTGGAAGCGCCGCCGCCGCCATTTCCCGACGGCAGGCCGGACGCGCTGCTCGCCCGCGCGCTCTA
>DASTAF010000308.1:0-5483 GCA_035713005.1 Acetobacteraceae bacterium | reverse complement strand
CATGGCGATGACGAACAGGCCGATGGGCAGCGGCCGCAGCGGCAGATCGACGAGGGCCGGGCCGGGGCAAAGGCCGGAGAGGCCCCAGCCGATGCCGAAAATCCCCGCGCCGAGGATGAGGCGGGCGTTCACGCCGGAGCTTGCCAGCTTCGAGAACTGGCCGCCCAGGAAAGGCCGCGCCCTGTGCCGTCCCCACCAGAAGCCCAAGGCCGCTACCGCGACCGCGCCGACCATCACCAAGGCGAGGCTCGGATCCCAGCGGCCGGCGATGTCGAGAAATGACAGGACCTTGGCCGGGTTCGCCATGCGCGACACCAGCAGCCCGGTGCCGAACAAGGCGCCGGCAAGGTAGGACAGGATCAGGCGCATCAGGCTCCTCCCTGGAAATCGAGGTGAAAGACGTGGCGCACCAGGAACACCACCAGGAAGGCTACCGCCATGAAGGTGAGCGTCGCCGTGATCGAACGCGGCGAGCCACGCGAGATGCCGCAAACACCATGGCCGGAGGTGCAGCCCGAACCGAGGCGTGTTCCGACGCCGACGAGCAGGCCGGACGCGGCGAGAAGCGGCAGATGGCGGCCAAGCTCGATGGCCGGCGCGATGTGCAGCAGCAGTGCTGCGACCGGCGGCGTAAGCAGGCCCAGCAGGAAGACCCAGCGCCAGTCATTCTCGTCCTGCCGCGACGTGGCGGCGCTGCCGACGATGCCGCTGATCCCGGCGATGCGCCCGATGCCGAGCCAGAGGATGCCCGCCGCGGCGCCGATCATCGCGCCGCCCGCAAGCGCCAGTCCAGGGGTGAATTGTGTCATCGCTTGTTCCCAGTGCTTGCCGGCCGCGCCAGCACCTCCTGCCCGCGCAGCATCATGTTCCAGTAGATCCAGGGCAGACCCGAGACCTTCAGGTGCCAGGCGGACCGGCGGGGCACGGTCGGGTCGAGCGGGAAGCTCGGCATAAGCTTCCCACCATAGCCGAACTCCGCCATCACCACCTTGCCCCGCTCGACCGTCAGCGGGCAGGCGCCATAGCCGTCATAGGCGGCGGAAAGCGGCCTGCCCCGGAGCATGGCGAGCAGATTCTCCGCCAGCACCGGCGCCTGCTTGCGCACCGCCGCCGCTGTCTTCGCGTTCGGCGCGCTGCAGGCATCCCCGAGCGAAAAGACATTGGGAAAGCGGAGATGCTGCAATGTCCGCTGATCGACGGCAACCCAGCCCGCCTCCCCGGCGAGAGGCGAATTGGCGACGAAATCCGGCGCCGATTGCGGCGGCACCACATGCAGCATGTCGAAGCCGCGCTCCTCGCGGGTGCTGGCGCCATCCGCCCCCTTGACCTCGAATGTCGCGACCTTGCGCTCGCCATCCACCGCGATCAGGCTGGAGCCGAATTTGAGCTGGGCGTGGTATCGCTCGATATACTTCATCAAGGGCGGCACGAATTCCGGCACGCCGAACAGCACCCCGCCGGCATTGCGGAACTCGATCTCGATATTGTCGAGCAGGCCGTTGCGCCGCCAGTAATCCGCCGAAAGATACAGGGCTTTCTGCGGCGCGCCGGCGCATTTGATCGGCATGGCGGGCTGGGTGAAAATTGCCCGACCCTGGTTCATGGTCTGCACCAGCTGCCAGGTATAGGGCGCCAGATCGAACCGGTAGTTCGAGGTGACGCCGTTGCGGCCCAGCGTCTCGGTCAGGCCGTCGATCGCGTCCCAGCGCAGGGTGAGGCCGGGCGCCACCACGAGCGCCCTGTATGCTATGCGTGAACCGTCCTCCAGGATCACCTCGTTCTGTCCGGGATCGAAGGCTGCGACCGAATTGCGTATCCACTGCACCCCGCGCGGCAGCGCGGTTTCCATCGGGCGCACCGTCTGGCCGCTGTTGAAGATGCCGCCGCCCACCAGGGTCCATCCCGGCTGGTAGAAATGCCTGAGCGACGGCTCGATCACGGCGATGGAGCGTTGCTTGTCGCGATGCCGCAGGCTCGCCGCCGCCGCACCACCGCCGGCGCCGCCGCCGACGATCACGATGTCGAAGGATGAGCGGGTGGGGCCTGAATGGGGCGCTTTCGGCTTCGCCACCGCAGCCGCCTCGTCAGCCTGATGATCCGTATCTGGTTCTTCCATGATGTCCTGCCCCCTTAGCCATGCTTGTGATGCGCATGCGCCGGATGAGTGAAAGCGTGAATGTTCTTCCACAACATGTAGATGGCGACGAGGAAAATCAGCACCGAGAACACGATGTTCAAGGCGCGGCGGTAATGCGCCAGCCGCAACGCCAGCATCATGCCGAACAGGCCGCCCACCAGCCCGCCGCCGACGAACTCGGCGGCGATGGGCCAGTCGATCAGGCCGGAAATCGCGTAGTTCACCGCCGTGGTCGCGCCGAAGGTGCCGACGGAGAGCAGGGACGAGCCGATCGCGTTGATCATCGGCATCGTGGTGGCGAAAACGAGACCGGGCACGATCAGGAAACCACCGCCGATGCCGAAGAAACCCGACATGGCGCCGACGAGGAGGGCGGCGACGACAATGCGCGCGCCCATCGGGAAATCCAATGGACGCTCGGCATCGCCGCCCTTGCCGCGCGGCCGGAGCATCAGCACCCCGACCACGATCATCAGGATGGCGAACAGGAAAAGCAGCTTATGGCCGTTCAGCGCCTTGCCGAGCGTGGAGCCGACATAGGCGCCGAGAATGCCGACGATGGCGAACAAGGCCGCTGGCGCCCAGCGAACCGTGCGCGCCCGCGCATGGCTGGCGAAATTCAAGAACGCGTTAGCGGATACCGCAAGGGCGCTGGTGCCGATGGCCCGATGCGGCGGCATGCCGAGCACGTACAGCATCATCGGCGTCGCCAGGATCGAGCCGCCGCCGCCGATCAGCCCGAGCGAAAAACCCACCAGGGCGCCGCAAATAATGGCAAGGAAAACAGTCATCCAGCGCCTGTCAGGTTGATGATATGCCAGAAGCGGCAAATTCAGTTTATAATTATCTATTTTCATATAATCTTGACCGGCGGCGCGTCAAGACACATCTGAGGGGACAACCCGCCACCGCCGATGAAAGGAACAGCCGCGATGCGTTCAGGCGAGGTCACCATCCTGCAGGTGAACGACACGCATGGCTATCTGGAGCCGCATCCCGAACTGCTCTGGGAGGGCGATCATCCGCGCTTCGAAACCCTTGGCGGCTATGCCCGCATGGCCGGGCTGCTGCGGCGCATCCGCGACGAGCAGCCAGGGAGGGTACTGACGCTGGACAATGGCGACACCTTCCACGGCACCTTCCCGGTGGTCCACAGCAAGGGCGAGGCGCTGGCGCCGCTGCTGAACGCGCTCGGCTTCGATGCGATGACCGCGCATTGGGATTTCGCCTATGGCCCGGATCATCTGCGGCGCCTGGTCGGGCGGCTCGATTATCCGCTGCTCGCCATCAACTGCTACGACAAGGACAGCGGCGCGTTGAGCTTCCCGCCCAGCCGCATCGTGGAGCGCGGCGGGCTGCGCATCGGGGTGATCGGGATCGCCGCGACGATCGTGGACAAGACCATGCCGCCGCATTTCAGCACCGGCATCCGCCTCACCCTCGGCAATGAGGAACTGCCGGGGCATATCGACCGCCTGCGGCGCGGCGAGCAGGCCGATCTGATCGTGGTGCTGTCGCATCTCGGCTTTCCGCAGGACGTGAAGCTGGCGGAAGAGGTCGATGGGATCGACATCCTGCTCAGCGGCCACACGCATAACCGGCTTCATGAGCCGGTGACGGTGAACGGGGCGACGATCATCCAGTCGGGCTGCCATGGCTCGTTCATCGGCCGCCTAGATGTGCGGGTGACGGATGGCCGCGTCGCCTCGGTTTCGCACCACCTGCTCCCCGTCGACGAGGGAATTTCGCCCGATCCGGAGATGCGGCATCTGGTGGACGGCGTGATGGCGCCGCATGCGGCGATGCTGCGCGAGGTGATCGGCCATACCGAGCTGGCGCTGCACCGCAATGGCATGTTCGAGACGCCGATGGACAATGTCCTGCTGGCGGCGATCGCCGAGGCGGCGGGCACCGGGATCGCCTTCGCCAATGGCTGGCGCTACGGCGCGCCGATTCCGCCTGGCCCGATCACGGTGAACGATCTGTGGAACATCATCCCGACCAATCCGCCGGTATCCGTGGTGGAACTGACCGGCGCGGAATTGCTGGAGATGATGGAGGAAAATCTGGAGCGCACCTTTGCCGCCGATCCATACCGGCAGATGGGCGGCTTCGTGAAGCGCTGCCTCGGCGTCAACATCTATGCCAAGATCGAGAACCCCGCCGGGCATCGCATCGAGCGTTTCTTCGCCGAAGGCGCGCTGCTGGAGCCGTTCCGCCTCTACACCGCGGCCTATGTGACCGCGCAGGCCGTGCCGGGACGGTATGGCCGGAACCGGAGGAACCTGCCCATCCATGCCGTCGATGCGCTGCGCCAATACTTGGCCGGCAGAAGCTCCATCGCGCCCGCCATGACAGGCGCCGTCAACGCTGTGTAACAATGCAAGGAGATACATCTCATGGGCAACACGAAAGGCGGCTTCATTCTCCGGGGCGTGATTGCGGGCACGATCAGCGCCTGGGTCATGGATCGCGCGACCTGGCTCGTTCAGGATCGCCAGCCGAAGCAGACGCTCGAACGCGAGCGCGCCGCCTGGCGGGACGGGCTGGATGTGCCGCATGTGGCGATTTATCGGCTGCGGCAGGCCGCGGGGCTTACCGCGGAACGCGAGCAACCGAGCACGATGGGCATTCTCCTCCACTATCTGTTCGGCATCGGGCCGGCCATAATCTATGCGGGCCTGCGGGAAAAGGATCTGAAATTCTCGGCTGATCGAGGCTTGCTCTACGGCCTCGCCATCTTCATCCTGTGGGATGAGATACTCTCGGTCGGCACGGGCATCGCCAGCCCGCCGGAAGCCTATCCGTGGCAGGCGCATTTTCGCGGGCTGATCGGTCACCTTTCGCTCGGCGTCGCCGCTCATGTCGCCCTGACGGCGCTGGAAACCGACTTCGATATCCGGCCGCTGCAAGAAGCGCATCGCGGCGCGCGATGAAAGGGAGCTTCCGCAAGGAAAGGTGATAAGCCTTCCTTGCGCTTTCGCCATATGTTCGAGTGAAACCTCTCCGGGAGAAAACACGATGATGAAAGCATCCGCGACTTTGATGGCCGCCCTTGCCGTCGCCGGCATCGGTTCAGGGGCCGCTCTGGCCAGTCCCGCCAAGCCGGCATCGCTGGAAGCCGCGGCACAGCGCGGCGCGCATATTTTCGCCACCGACAGCTTCGGCGGCAAGCGGATGTTCAAGGGGCAACCCGCCACCTGCGCCTCATGCCATTCCAATGGCGGCAGGACTGAGGGCACCATGCCGAACGGCGCCCATATTCCCAGCCTGATCGGCGTGGCGGCGCAGTTTCCGAAATTCATCCCCCAGAAGCACAAGGTGATCACGCTGGAGGAGCAACTGG
>DASTAF010000307.1:0-2234 GCA_035713005.1 Acetobacteraceae bacterium | reverse complement strand
CGTTAGCTTGGCTTCATGAGCAAACGGCGCGCCGCATTACCGAAGCCCTGGCACGGCATCCGGCTGCATCAAGGCGAAGCGGCCGCCGATCCGGATTCACCTCCTGTTTCCGTTATCCTTCCAGCAGGCTGGGGCGCCGAGGCTGCCCCTGCGCTGGCGGCGATTTGCGCGCCCGCACCCCGAGCCAATCTCATCGAGGCTGCCTCTGCCTGGATCGGCAGGATCGGCGACCCTGTGCTCCGCGACCGGATGCACGAGATGCTGCGCGCCCGGCGCGGCGCTCCCTCCCTGGCGATATGGCGGGGCGAGGCGGAGGCCGAGCCGAGCTTCGTTCTGAACCTGCCGGAATTCCTGGAAGGTGATGCCTTCAACATTGAAGCCTTTGCCGGCGCAATCGACGACGCGGTGGCGGCGCTCACCTTGCTCGCGCCGGAAGCCTTCCGGCTGGTGATCGGCATGGCGGATCTCGCTCTCCTGCTTGCCCGGCTTGATCTCGATTACGGAAGCGGCTGCGCGCGCGATACCGCCGCGATGCTTGCCGCTTTTCTCACTGCGCGCGCCGATCTCGCCTCCGCCAGCCTGTCCGGCAAGGAAGGCTACCGGATCAGCGTTTATGCTCCACTGCCGGAGGCCTGCGCTATTCCCGGGCTGGCGGAAGCCACGGCCGTCGCGCGCCGCGTCGCGCTGAAGCAGGAAAGGCGCCGCCATCAGGGCCTTACCGGAATCCCGCCGGCGGGGCCGGTGGAGGCACTGCTCGGCATCGAAACCATCGGCATCGCCGCGCCACTTGCCCCGCTCGATGGGGCGGGACATCTCGCGCACTGGGCTTCCGCCCGGCTGGCGGTGCGTGGCGTCAATCCTGAATCGGCCGTGGCGGCGGTGATCGCCGGGGATGATCCCTTTGACACTCCTGTCCCCGCCGCGAGTCGCGCCATGCATGACGCGGTCGCGCCTCACCTGCATCTCACCCCCGCTCGGCCTGCCATGCTTGCTTGTCGGCAGCCGGCGAAACCGCGCGAGGCCCTGCCCGATCGCCGTTCCGGCTATACTCAGAAAGCCATCATCGGCGGCCACAGGCTGTTCCTGCGCACCGGCGAATTTCCCGATGGCCGCCTGGGCGAGATCGCCATCACTCTGCACAGGGAAAGCGCTGGTTTCCGCGGGCTGATGGATGCCTTCGCCACTGCCGTCAGCCTTGGGCTGCAGCACGGCGTGCCGCTGGAGGAGTTGATCGAGTCCTTCACCTTCACCCGGTTCGGACCGGGCGGCGTGGTGGAGGGCGATCCCGCCGTGGCTTATGCCACTTCGCTGGTCGATTACGTGTTCCGGCATCTCGCGGCGAATTACTGCGCCGATTATGAGTTGGCCCCGGCAATGCCCGAGTCGGAGGATGGCGTGGTTATAGCGGACCCGGAGCCCCTGCTGCCGCTTGAACTGCCTAAGCCTGGCCTCCGCCATCCGCGCCGCCCAGTGCTCAAGCTGGTCGGATAAGGCAACTGTTTTGAGGTTCCCATGAATGTGCATGAACGGCTGAAGGCCCTTGGCATCGAGCTGCCGAAAGCCGCAAGCCCTGTTGCCAATTACGTGCCGGTCGTCGTTACAGGCGGCCTTGCCATCGTCAGCGGCCAGTTGCCGATGGAGCAGGGGCGGCCGGCGGTCATTGGCAAGCTTGGTCAGAACGTGGAGAGCGAAGCCGGCATCCGCGCGGCGAGGCTCTGTTTCATCAACATTCTGGCACAGCTTGAAGCCAATATCGGGCTGGGCCGGGTGCGCCAGGTCTTGCGGCTGGGAGGTTTCATCGCCGCCTCCCCCGCCTTTACCGATCTTGCCAAGGTGATGAATGGCGCGTCCGATCTCGCGGTGGAAGTGTTTGGCGATGCCGGGCGCCATGCCCGCTCGACGATCGGTGTCGCCGCCCTGCCGCTGGACGCGGCGGTCGAGGTTGAGGGGATGTTCTCGATCGCGTAAGCATCGGGCGCACGAAACAAGGGAGCCCGTCATGACCGCGATCGCCGACATCATCGCCCGCGAAATTCTCGATTCGCGCGGCAATCCCACCGTCGAGGTCGATGTCGTGCTGGAATCCGGCGCACTGGGCCGGGCCGCCGTGCCTTCCGGCGCCTCCACCGGCGCGCATGAGGCGGCGGAACTGCGCGATGGCGACAAGTCCCGCTTCGGCGGCAAGGGCGTCGCCAAGGCGGTCGCCAATGTCGAGCGGGAGATCTTCGAGGCGA
>DASTAF010000306.1:0-2261 GCA_035713005.1 Acetobacteraceae bacterium | reverse complement strand
GTCAGCTCGAACACGAAGCTCTCCGTGGTCGCGTCGATCACCCGGGCGCGGAAGGCCTCGGCGAGCCGCAGCGCCTCCGAACGCTTCTCCCCCGCGCCGATCACCTTGATCAACGCCAGTTCCCGCGCCAGATGCGGCCCCTCGCGCGAGAGGTCCGACACCCGGTAGACCGGCACCAGCCGGTCGAGCTGCGCCTTGATCTGGTCGATCACCATGTCGGTGCCGGCGGTCACCACCGTGATGCGGCTCTTGCGCCGGTCGTCCTCGACCGGGGCGACCGTCAGGCTGTCGATATTGTAGCCCCGCCCGGAAAACAGCCCGATCACACGCGCCAGCACGCCGGATTCGTTCTCGACCAGCACCGAGATGGTGGCCGGATGATAAGCCTGCGCCTCCATCAGACCAGCACCAGCCCCTCATCGGTGATGCCGGCGGCCTCGTCCTCATGCTCGGGCCCCAGGATCATCTCGTTATGCGCGGCCCCGGAGGGGATCATCGGGAAGCAGTTCTCGCGCGGATCGACGCGGATATCCGCGATCACTGGCTGATCGCTCGCCAGCATGGCGCGGATCACATCGTCCAGCTCGTCGATGCTGGAGGCGCGCAGCCCGGTGGCGTGGAAGCTCTCGGCCAGCTTGACGAAATCCGGCAGGGCGGAGGAATAGCTCTCCGAATAGCGCCCGCCATGCAGCAATTCCTGCCATTGCCGCACCATGCCCATGTATTCGTTGTTCAGGATGAATATCTTCACCGGCAGCCGGTATTGCGCCAGCGTGCCCATCTCCTGGATATTCATCAGCGTGCTGGCCTCGCCGGCGATGTCGATCACCAGCGCCTCGGGATTGCCGATCTGCACGCCCATCGCGGCGGGCAGGCCGTAGCCCATGGTGCCCAGCCCGCCCGAGGTCATCCAGCGGTTCGGCTGCTCGAACTTGTAGTGCTGGGCCGCCCACATCTGGTGCTGGCCGACCTCGGTGGTGATGAAGTTGTCGCGCCCGGTCTCGCGGACGATCTCGTAAAGCCGCCGGATCGCATGCTGCGGCTTGATGACGGCGCCCTTGCTCGTGTCCTGGGTGAATTTCAGGCAGTCCTTCGCCCGCCAGGCCTCGATCCGCTCCCACCAGGAAGCCAGCGCGGCGGAATCCTGCTTCGCGCCGTCCCGCTTCCAGGCGGCGATCAGCGCGCGCAGCCCGGCGGCGGCATCGGCGACGATGGGAACATCCACCAGCACGTTCTTGTTGATGTTGGATGGGTCGATATCGAGATGGATCTTCTTCGAATGCGGAGCGAAGGCGGCGATCCGCCCGGTCACCCGGTCATCAAACCGCGCGCCGAGGTTCACCATCACGTCGCAGCCATGCATGGTCATGTTGGCTTCATAGGTTCCGTGCATGCCGAGCATGCCGAGAAATTGCCCATCGGCGGCGGGGAAGGCGCCGAGCCCCATCAGCGTGGAGGTGACCGGCGCGCCCACCATGCGGGCGAATTCCCGCAGCAGGGCGGAGGCTTCCGGCCCGGCATTGATGATGCCGCCGCCGGTGTAGAAAACCGGCCGCCTCGCCGCCTTGATCAGCCGCACCGCCTCGGCGATCCGCGCCGGATCGGGCTCGGTGCGCGGGCGGTAGCTGCGATGCTCGCCGTTCGAGGGCTCGGCATAGGGCGCGGGATTGATCAGAATATCTTTGGGGAGATCGACCAGAACCGGGCCGGGTCGGCCGGTGCGGGCGACATGGAAGGCCTCGTGGACGACCCGCGCCAGATCCTCGGAGCGCTTCACCAGATAATTATGCTTGGTCGCCTGCCGGGTGATGCCGGTGGTGTCGGCCTCCTGGAAGGCGTCGTTGCCGATCAGATGCGTCGGCACCTGCCCGGTCAGGCAGACGACGGGAATGCTGTCCATCAGCGCGTCCACCAGGCCGGTGACGGCATTGGTCGCCCCCGGCCCGGAGGTGACGAGCACGACGCCGGTGCGGCCGGTGGAGCGGGCATAGCCTTCCGCGGCATGAACGGCGGCCTGCTCGTGGCGCACCAGCACGTGACGGATGGCGTTCTGCTGGAACAGCGCGTCGTAGATCGGCAGGACCGCCCCGCCGGGATAGCCGAAGATAACCTCCACCCCTTGCGCCTTCAGCGCCCGGAGCAGGGTTTCGGCGCCGGACTGGGTTCCGGAGGCGGTCGAGACTGCGTTCATCGTGCTGGTCCTGTCATGATGCGGTGCAACGGGTAGCTTCTGATCGCCAGGGCGTCAACCAGTGCCGTTA
>DASTAF010000305.1:0-3509 GCA_035713005.1 Acetobacteraceae bacterium | reverse complement strand
CACCAATAAATATTTCGACCATGCGCTGGAGGCGCATATCACCTTCAGCCGGGCGCGCAGCTTCTTCACCTGTGACATCAACATGCATGCCGGACGGGGACTGACATTGCGCGGCGAGGGCGAGGCCGCGGACGCCCATGCCGCCTTCGATGATGCCGCCGAGCACATTGCCAAGCGGCTGCGCCGGTACCGGCGCCGGATGAACGAGCATTCACGCGACCAGGCGGTGCGCGAACGGCCCGAGGCGGCACGGCAGTTCGTGCTGCGCGAGGTTTACGAGAAGGAGGGCGATTCTCAGGTCGATGGCGCCGAATCCCTCGCCACGACCGGCCCGCATGCGGCCGTGGTGGCGGAGACCGCCGCCGAAATCCTGACACTGAGCGTGGGAGATGCGGTGATGCGCATGGATCTCGCCGATCAGCCGGTGCTGATGTTCCGCAACGCGGCCAGCGGCGCGCTCAATGTCGTGTACCGGCGCAGCGACGGGCATATCGGCTGGATTGATCCCGGCGCGCCCTGAACAGGGAACAGGAAGCGCTTGCCGCCACGGCGCATCTTCTCCGGCTCTCCCTTCGAGGCCGAAATCGGCTATGCCCGCGCCGTGGTGGCGGGTGGATTTGTTTTCATCTCGGGCACGACGGGCTTCGACTATGCCACGATGACCATCGCCCCCGGTGCCGCCGCGCAGGCCGAGCAGGCGCTGCGGAATATCGGCGCCGCGCTGGCGGAGGCGGGCTGTGGATTTCAGGACGTGGTGCGGGTGCGCTACATCCTGCCCGACCGGGCCGATTTCCCCGCCTGCCTTCCGGTGCTGCGCCGGTATTTCGGCGCCGACCCGCCGGCGGCGACGATGATCGAGGCCCGGCTGTTGGACGAGCGGATGAGGATCGAGATCGAGGCCACCGCCATGGCGCCGGACAGATCAAAATTGTAACATCGAAAACATTTTGGTTGCGCGGCGATTTCATCCCAACCTATTGATCCGTCCACCACCCGCAATTGAGGATCATGACATCCGCCACGCTCATCGACGCGAACTCGATCATCTGCCGCTACCAGCCTATCGTCCGGCTGCGCGACGGATTGCCGATCGCCGCCGAGGTTCTGACCCGGCTCGCCGGCCCGGACGGCACGGTGGCAGGCCCCGAGGCGCTGGTGGCGGCGCTGCACGATCCGGCCGAATCGCTACGGCTGACCAGGCTCGTCATTGAAAGCGCGGCGGCCGATGCCGAGCGTGAGAACCTGACCGATCTTCCGCTTTCCTTCGGCTTCAATCTGCCGCTCGACGTGCTGATGGCGCCCAAGCTGCTGGAGACGGTCGAGACGATGCGTTGCGATGCTGGCGCCGCCGTGCATTCCGTCAGCTTTGAACTGACCGAAACCCGTCCCATCGAGGATTTCGAGCGGGTCCACCCGGTCATCGAGGCGCTGCGGGAGGCGGGCTACCGCTTGGCGCTGGATGACGTGACCCAGGCCACGCCAAACCTTCAGGAGCTGCTCGCCCTTCCCTTTCGCGCGGTGAAGCTCGACCGCAGCGAGGTGGCGGGCGCCGCCGGCGATCCGGATTCGGTTGCCTTCATCCGCGAGGTGGTGGCGCTTGCCGCCCCCAGCCGGATGGCCGTCATCGCCGAGGGGGTCGAGGACGAGCCCACCCTCCACGCGATGCACCAGCTCGGGGTGACGCATGTACAGGGATATCTGCTGGCGCACCCCTTGCCCCCGGCGGAGCTGCGGCCCTGGCTGGAAGCCTGGCCCTCAAACGGCCTCTTCCCGCTCTACCCGGTATAGATCTCGTCATAGAGGGCAATGATCGCATCAGCCTCCGGAACACGCGGGTTGTTTCCGGGGCTGCCCGAAGCAAGCGCCTGTCCTGCCATCACCGTTTTACGAGCCTGCCACTCCGCCATGCCGATGCCGAAAGCCTCGGGGGTCGGCACGTCCATCTCCCGGTTGAGCGCCGCCAGATTTTCCAGCAGCTTCGCCCCCGCAAGCTGGTCCGTATCCTCCGGCGCGGCGAAACCGGCCAGGCGTGCCGCCTCGGCATAACGAGGCAGGGCGGCGTTCAGGGAATAGCGCGTCACCGCCGGCAGCAGCATCGCGTTCGACAGCCCGTGCGGCACATGGAAATGCGCGCCGATGGGACGCGACATTCCATGCACCAGCGCTACCGAGGCGTTGGAGAAGGCCAGCCCGGCCAGTGTGGCGCCCAGCATCATGCCCTCCCGCGCGGCGCGGTTCTCCGGCTCGGCATAGACGGCGCGGAGATGCGTGCCGATCAGCCGCATCGCCGCCCGCGCATAGCCATCCGAGACCGGATTGGCGCGGCGGGAGACGAAAGCCTCTAGCGCATGGGTGAAGGCATCGATGCCGGTATCGGCGGTGGTGCGCCGGGGCACGCTGAGGGTGAGTTCATAATCGACAATGGCGGCGAGCGGCAGCGCGCCCAGCCCGGCGATCAGCATCTTCTCGTCCCGCTCGGTGTCGGTGATGACGGTGAAGCGGGTGACCTCTGATCCCGTGCCGGCGGTGGTGGGGATGGCGATCAGCGGCAGGGCGGCCGCATCCGCGGCGAACGGCACCTTGCATTCCCGCATCGCCCCGCCTCGCGCGGCGAGGATGGTCATCGCCTTGGCAGTATCGATGGGGGAGCCGCCGCCGAAGCCGATCAGGCAGTCGAAATCGCCGCCCCGCATCCTGGCGGCGCCCGTCTCCACCACCGTATCGACTGGTTCAGGTACGGTTTTGCTGAAAATCTCATGCCGGATTCCTGCCTGATCGAGCGGCTCGGTCAGCCGTCCGATCAGCCCGATCGCGACCATGACCGGATCGGTGACGATCAGCGGGCGGGACAGGCCTAGCCGCGCGAGCAAGCCTGTCACGCGGCTGACGGCGCCGCCGCCGATCTCGATGATCCTGGGGCTGTGGACGGTGATATCCATGACGGACTTTCTCCTGGCTTTCGGGCAAAACTAGCCGGAGGCGGGAGCCAGCGACAGGGTGAAATTGAGCCGGGCCATGGTGTACGCATCGGCATAGGCGCCGTCGCGGAAGGCATAGCCGCGCAGCCGCCCCTCGATCTCGAAGCCGAATTTCCTGTACAGGGCGATCGCCTGCTCATTATCCGTAAAGACGGTAAGTTCCAGCCGCTTCAGATCGAGCCAGCGATCCGCCAGATCGACCAGCGCGCCCAGCATGGCCGTGCCCACCCCCTGCCTTTGCCTTGCCTCGGCGACCATAATGCCCAGCGTGGCGGCATGGCTGCGGCGACCCGCCTGCCGACGCAGGCTGGCAGCACCGACGATGGCGGCCCCGATTTCCGCGACGATCATGTGGTCGTTTGCCGTGAGCCTGGCGAGGAAGGCCTCACTGTCGGCAATGCGGGAAAACGGCAGCGCCATCGTCCCCTGGCGTATGCTCGCCTCTTCGCGCAAGGCGGTGATCGCGGGAGCATCCGCCGGCTGGACGGCCCGCAGCGCGATGGCGGGTTTCACCGGCAGTTCATTCGCTTC
>DASTAF010000304.1:0-2130 GCA_035713005.1 Acetobacteraceae bacterium | reverse complement strand
TGCCGGAGGCCAACCCGCTGCAGAGCTTCGACCTCCGTCCCGCCCGCAGGCGGCGCTTCGATCGCGATGTCCGCCTGCCGGGCATCGCCGCCAGGGATTACTGAGGATGCGCCGCCTCGTCTTCCTGGCCTGGGCGATGCTGGCGGGGCTGGCCGGCTGCGCCCGCCCGCCCGCCTCCGCCTATCTTTCCGCCCGCTCCGGCTTCGAGGCGCCGCAGATCGCCCTGGGCCGGGATAGCGGCGGCGAATCCTGCGCCGCCGCGCGCACGAAGGATGGCGTGCTGATCTATTGCGGCGCCTGGCGCCAGCCCAGCGCCCGCGTCACCGCCGGTTCGCGAGCCGGGGCGGCGGAGCTTGCGAGGCTCGCGGAGGCGGGCTCCTGGCGAGCCGGGCTGGAGCAGCGCTATTCCTGCGCCGCACCCAGGGCCGTCATCATTTTCGGCCGCTTCCCGGCCCGGCTGCTGCTCTGCACCCAGCGCCTCGGCGGCTGGCCGCATGTGGCGCTGGCCGCCTCGGTCGGCGGCCGGGCCTGGTTCGCCGATGGGGTGCAGCCCGCCTACCCGGCAATGGAGCGGGCAATCGGCATTCTCGGCGGCGCCATCGCGCCCGGCGCGGCGCGGACGGCTTCCGTGGCGATCTCGGACCAGTTGCTCGCCGACCGGCTTTCCGAGGCCGCTTTCACCTCCGGAGACATCCGGGAGTTCGACGCGCTGATGCGGGTGGGCAACAGCGCCAACCAGGCGGAGGATTATCCCGCCGCCGTCACCGCCTATCGGGCGGCGCTGGCCCTGCAGCAGAAGGCCCTGGGAGCGGAGAATCCGAATATCGTGGCGCCGATGATGGACCTGGCGCTCAACCTCTCGGATCAGGGAAATTACCGGCAGGCGGACCGGCTGTTCGCCGAGGCGGCGAGCCTCGCTCCCGGAGCCGCGGACGCGACCGCGGTTCCCCGGCTGCTGCATTACCGGGGGCTGGATGCGCTGAACCAGGGGCATCCGCGCCGCGCCCTTTCGCTGCTGGAGCGGGCCGGGCGCGGCTATGCCTCCCTGCTGCCGCCGGCGCTGATCACCCCGCACCGGATGACCGGGCCGGACTCCGTGATGCCCGGCAGCGACGCGACTGAGATTCTGACCGCCCAGACCATGCTGCTCAGCCCGATGAGCCAGCAGGCGCTGCTGGGGGTGATGGAGACGCTGCGCTACCGGGCCGTTGCCCTCGCCGGGCTCGGCCAGTCCAGAGCCGCCGGACTGCTGGTGCGGCGGGCCAGCATCATCGCCGCGAATAACGGCGTCGCGCCGCCGGTCCTGAACGCGCGGATCGACCGCATCGCCGCCACCATCGACACGGCGGCGGGGCGCAATGGCGAGGCCGCCGACCGGCTGGCCGAAGCCGGGCTGGGTTTCGCTCAGGCCTTGCCCGGCTCCCGCCCGGTCGCCGATACGGAATTGCTGCGCGGGGCGGTTCTGGCCCGCGCGCGGCGGATTCCCGAGGCACTGGCCGCCTGCCGCCGGGGTGCCGCCCTGCTGCGCCGGCTGAGGCTGGGCACCTCCGCCCGGCTGATCTCGCCCTGCCTGGAGGCGCTCAGGGTCGCGGCGGAGCAGGCGCCGGGATCGGCTCATGCCGTCCATGCCGAGATGTTCGGCATGGCGGAGCTGGCCCAGGGCACCACCACCAGCGAGGAGATCGCGGAATCGGCGGCGCGGCTGGCGGCGGATGCGCGGAATCCCCGCGTCGCGGCGGCGATCCGGGCGCGGCAGGACGCGGTGATGGCGCTCGCCCGGCTGTATCGGGCGCGGGACGATCTGGCCCAGGGCGGCACCGGGAAGACATCGGCGCTGACGGCGCTGGATGCGCGCATCGCCGCCGCCGATGCGCGGCTTTCGCGGACGGACGAGACGGTGGAAGCGGCGGCGCCGAATTTCGGCCAGCTCGTGCAGGAATCGGTGCCGGCGCGCAGCGTGCTCGCCCTGCTGCGGCCGCACGAAGCGTTCCTCGACATCATGCTGGCCCCGGATCACGCCTGGCTGTTCCTGCTTCACGACAAGCGGATCGAGGTCGCCCGCACGGCGATCGGCGAACTGCGGATGACCAGCCTCGTTCGGGCGGTGCGGCACAGCCTGGAGCCGAGCCA
>DASTAF010000303.1:0-3646 GCA_035713005.1 Acetobacteraceae bacterium | reverse complement strand
CCAGCTCCTCGTTCCAGGGCTCGCCCTCAAGGCCGAAGCCAATGGCGGCGCGGCGCTGGCGCCCGGCGGAACCCGCCGCCCAGCGCGTGAGGCCGGGGGCTATGGCGCTCTCGACGATCCGGTTCTCTGCCCGCCGGTCCTCCCAGGGAAAGTAGTGATACCAGTCCCGCCAGGAGGCGGCGATGCCGGGCGGGATCGCCGCCTCGCGCGAGAGGGCGAGATAGGAGACCGAGATGGTCCGCCCGCCGCCGCCGCGCCCCTGATCGGCAAAGGTATAGAGTTGCTCGACATAGCCGAGCGGATGCCGCGTCTGCCGCTCCACCCAGGCGCGCAGCCCCGCCTGCAGCGAACGCTGCCCCGATTCCAGCGGGCCGGAGGGCAAAGCACCGCCATCCCCCACGGTGAGCACGCGCGGGACGCCGTTCGTCACCGCGACCAGCACGGCAATGAGTTCGGCGCTCAGCTTGTCCAAAGACATTCCGGTCATGCGGCACTTCATACAGCAACGGGCCGGAAGCGGTAGAGCGGGTCATGCCCGCCGGGCGCGGCATGATTTGATGAGGCTCGCTCCCTTCGGCGCGCCTGCGCATTTCCACCAAGCTCGGCTTCAAGAACCCGATATCCATCGTGGCGCCAACTGGTTCAGCGGCTCGTGAGGCTCAGGCGGCGGCCTGGCGCAGCAGGGATTTCAGCCGCGCATCGGGAGCGGCGAGAATTTCCGGCGCGGGATGTGCGCGCTGGGCGATCAGCAGTTCGGCGATCTTGATGTCCCGCGCGATCGCGCCCAGCGGGCCGAGGGCGCTCGCCGCCACCAGCCTGCCATCGGCATCGAGATGAAACAGGAATTTCGCCCCAGGCCCGATCTCGCGCGCGATGATGGCGGCGCCGAACTGCGGCAGCCCGGCGATCTGCAGGCAGAACTCGTACTGGTCCGACCAGAACCAGGGCACGGCGGCGAAAGGGGCGGCGGCGCCGAGCAGGTTGGCCGCCGCCTGATTTCCCTGATCCTGCGCGTTGCGCCAGGATTCGAGGCGCATGCGCCTGCCCTCGTAGAGCGGGTGCGGGAAGCTGCAGCAATCGCCGGCGGCGAAGATGTCCGGATCGCCGGTGGCGAGGCTGGCGTCCACCCGGATGCCGTTCTCCAGCGCGAGGCCAGCCGCGGCGGCGAGGTTAGTTTCCGGCACCACTCCGATCCCGGCGAGGATGACATCGCAGGGAAGCACTTCGCCAGCGGCCAGGATGACAGCATGGCCATTCCCCCGTGCCTCGATCCGCGCGATGGCGGCGCCGAGCCGGAACTGCACTCCGGCAGCGCGGTGCCGCGCCTCGATCATTGCCGCAAGCGCGGGCGGCACGGCGCGCATCAGGATCGCCGCCGCCTGCTCGATGATGGTGACCTGGCAGCCGAGCCCGATGGCGCAGGCGGCGATCTCCAGCCCGATCAGCCCGCCGCCGATGATGGCGAGCCGCGTGCCCGGCTGCAGCCGCGCCCGGAGAAGCCGGGCATCCTCCGCCGAGCGGAGATAGGATACCGCCTCGGCTCCCGGCACGGCGAGCCGGCGCGGCGTGGCACCAGCGGCGATCAGGAGCCGCTGATAGGGCAGGCGCTGGCCATCCGCCAGCACCACCACGCGCCCCGCCCGGTCGATGGCGGCAACCTGGATTCCGGCGCGGTAATCGATCTCATTCCGGGCAATCGCCGCTTCGTCGAGAGTGACGGGCGGGGCGGCGAGGGTTGGCGCCGCCATCACCGCCTTGGAGAGCGGCGGCCGCTCATAAGGCAGGCCCGGCTCCGCCCCGATCAGCGCGATGGGTCCGCGATACTGGCGCATCCGCAGGCCGAGCGCGGCGCGCGCCCCTGCCTCGCCCGCGCCGATGATGACGATTCCCGGCTCGCTCACCGCTCCGCCTCAGCCGAGGCCGATGAAGACGCGGCCATTCTCCACCTTGACCGGGTAGGTCTTGAGATCGACGCAGGCGGGGGCGCTCAGTGCCTTGCCGGTGGTGAAGTCGAACCGCCCGTTATGCATCGGGCATTCGATGACGGTTCCCATCACCAGCCCGTCCGCCAGATCGACCTGCTCATGGGTGCAGAGCCCATCGGTGGCGAAGAACTTCCCGTCCTCGGTGCGGTAGATGGCATAGGTTTCATGGCCGTGGTTGAAGGCCCTCACATCCTCCGGCTCGATATCGTCGGCGCCGCAGGCTTCGATCCAGTTTGGCATTGCTCGCTCCTCCAGTCCGTCGCGGAGCCTACTCCGCCGCCGCGTCCAAGGCGAGGGCGGGGGCGAGAGTGGGGGTGATGGCGGAGGCGGGCAGGCTGCGCCGCACGTAATGGGCCGGGTCCCGCCGCTGCCGCCAGAGCGCCGGGATGATCTCCCGGTAGGCGGCGATCAGCCCCGGATAGGGCGGCGGGCACTCGCCCCTGATCGCTTCGTGCAGGGCGGGCAGGGCGTGATAGGGCACCATCGGGAACATGTGGTGCTCGATGTGGTAGTTCATGTTCCAGTAGATGAAGCGGAACACTGGGTTCATGTGGATGGTGCGGCTGTTCAGCCGATGATCCAGCACATCCTCCGCCAGCCCGGCATGCTGGGTGACGCCGAAAATGAGCTGCAGCCAGCCGCCATAAAGCGTGGGCAGCCCGACCAGCATCAGCGGCAGCATGCTGCGCGCCGCAGCCGAAACCCCGATGACGACGGCGAAGATGCCGAGCCAGATGCGCGCGGTGCGGAAGACGCGGTGCCGCTCCATCTCCGGGATGAACTCCGCCTCCTCGCCGCTCAGCCGGCCCGTGGCGTGCAGCAGAATGGCGCGGAAGGATTTCGCCGTCGATTTCAGCGCGAACAGGTTGAGCGCGATGCCCAGCAGGTCCGGCGGGCGCGGGGCGAGGATTTCCGGGTCGCGCCCGACGATGATGGTGTCGGTATGGTGGCGGGCATGGCTCCAGCGCCAGACGGCGGGCTCGCGCAGGATCATGAAGGAGGCGAGCTGGTACACCGCCTCGTTCATCCAGCGGGTCTTGAAAGCGGTGCCGTGGCCACATTCGTGCCAGCGCGAATCCGAGGCCGAGCCGTAGAGCACGCCATAGACGATGAAGAAGGGGATGCACCAGGCGCTGCCCCAGAGCCAGGCGCCCAGGCCCCCGGAGACGATCAGCGCGCCGAGCCAGATCAGCGTATCGCGGATGGCGGGGCCATCGTCGCGGCGCATCAGCGCCTTCATCTCCTTGCGGGGAATAGGCGCGCTGTACCAGGCGGCGCGCGCCAGCCCCAGTTCCTCGGCGCGGCGCGCCTCCCTGCCGGTCAGACGGTAATCACGCTGGGTCGTGTTCGGCATCGGGGCGCTCCTGGATCGCATTCTTGAAGGCAGGCTTTCAGCGTATACCCTGCTTGGCCAGGGCGATGACCTGCTTCGCGTCCTTCTGGGTGACGAATTCCGGCCCGGTCGCCATGTCGTACACGGTGGGAATGACGCCGTAGCGCGCGTAATTCGCCATCAGCACCACCGAGAGATAACCCTGCAGGAAGGGCTGCTGGTCGAGCGCGAAGGTGGCGGTGCCGCTGGCGAGATCCTGCAGGAAGCCAGGCGAGAGATCGAAGGAGCCGACATAAACCTTCCGGGTCAGGCCCAGCTTCTGGATCGC
>DASTAF010000302.1:0-5393 GCA_035713005.1 Acetobacteraceae bacterium | reverse complement strand
TCAGGTGGCGATGGATTCGAGGGTCTGGCCCGGCTCGATCCTCGGCAGGAGCAGCGCCGTCCATTCGCCGAAGCCGAGGATCACCGCGATGACGAGCCAGGTGACCTGATGCGAGGTGACGCTGATCAGGATCGTCCAGAGCGCGGTGCCGATGATCAGCCCGCCGGTGAACATCGCCCCCAGCCAGCCGATGGCGGTGCCGCGCACGCGGGTGGGGAAGCATTCCGCCCAGTAGGCATAGCCCGCCCCGGACCAGGTGCCGTTGGTCACCTGATAGATCAGGAAATACACTACCGCCACGGCGGCGTAGTTGTGCAGGAACATGAAGATCAGGTTGAGCGGGCCGGTGAGGATTCCCGACCAGACCAGCACCTCCCGCCTGCCGAATCGCTCGCCGAGCAACCCGCCCAGAACATAGAAGAAGAAGCCGATGCCGCCGGAGACGAGCAGCAGGCGCCCCGCGCCGTCGCTGCTCCAGCCGGAGTAATGGGTGAGCCAGTAGGTGATGTAGATGTTCGTCGCGACATAGGAGGTGGAATAGAACAGCCACACGATGGTCAGCAGGAACAGCCGGTGCCGGACATAGCCCTGGGTGCCGAAAAGCTGCCGCACCGTCACCTTCTCGACCTCGGAGGTATCGACCGCGTATTTCCCCAGAAGCTCGCGCATCCGCCGATCGTCGCCCGAGAGCTTCGCCGCCTTGATCTGCTGGACGTGCAGATAGCGGTCCGATTCCCTCACCCAGTAGCGGCCGATGATCACCACCACGATGGGCACGATGCCGAACAGGAACACGGTGCGCCAGCCCAGGCCGTGGAACAGGAGATAGACGCCGGAGGCGAGGAACACGCCCACCGGCCAGCCGCCCTGGACGATGGAATAGAGCAGGCCGCGCCGCCGGGCCGATACCTGCTCGTTCACCAGCGTCACCGAGATGGCCAGCTCGGAATTGGCGAAGCCGGAGGCCAGCGCCCGCACCACCGCGAGCTGCCAGTAATTCTCGACGAAATAGGTGAGGCCGGTGAAGATAGCGGCGGCGGCGAGGCAGAACATCCACATCCATTTCCGCCCGCGCGTGTCCATGCCGTAGCCGGCGAGCAGGGTGATGACGAACATCGCCGCGTAGATGATGAAGCCGAGCAGCCCGACGAAGCCCGGCGAGAGATGCAGGCTTTTCGAGATGTCCGGGAAGGTCAGCACCAGCAGGTTGAAATCATAGGATGCCAGCGCCCAGCCGGCGAAGGCGATCGCCACCAGATAGGCAGTGTAGTGCCTCTCGATGAAGGCCGGCGCCGCGGGCGCCGCCGAGACCGGAACCGTCATTTTCCTTCCTCCCCGTTAATCCGCCGCTACAGCGGCCGGTTCACCAGCGCCCGCCCGTACATGGAATGGCGCATGCTGCGCACCTCGTGCTCGATCCGGGCCAGTTCCATGCCGCTGCCGGGATCGATGATGGCCTCGAACCGGTACTGGCTCTGATTGCTTTCCTCGCTGATCAGGCCGCGCTCGCGCAGCCTGGCATGCGGGCCGGAAAAATCCGCGAGGGTGATCTGGATATGGTGCCCGTCATAGGGCGGCGGCGGTTCCGGAATCTCGCGGTAGATCAGCCGCTGCCAGGCGCCCACCGGGATGATGGCGGAGCCCGGCTCCTCCGCCGCCCCGAGGCCGAAAATCTCCCGGTAGAAGCGGGCGATGCCGGGAGTGGTGCCGGGCATTACCTCCACCTCCACATAGGGCATGCCGAGGGAAACCGGGCCGAAGCGCCGCTCATCCGGCGCATGGCAGCGGATGCGGTTGCCCCAGGGCGAGGTGACCTCGATCGCCTCCCCTTCGAGGGCCACATTGAATTCCGTGCCTTCCAGCCTCGGGCGCACCGCTTCCAGCCGCTCCGCCAGCCGCCCCAGATCGGGCATCACCAGCCCGGTCACGCCGCGCAGCACCTGCGGCGCGCCGGCCGGCAGATGGAACTGGCTGGCGCCGGCATTGACCCACATATTGTCCAGCCCGACCATGTGATACGGGTCCCGCGTCAGCCCCAGCCCGGCCACATAGAACAGGGTGGCGAGCTGCTGATCCGGGACGCGGGTGTTGACATGGCCAAGCTCGACAATATTGCCCACATCCTCCGCGGCGCGGTCGAAACGCGGATGCGGCTGGGCGATGTTCATCGCGCGCCCATGGCGGGATAGTCGGTGTAGCCGCGCTCGGTGCCGCCATAAAAGGTGGAGCGGTCGTAGCGGTTCAGCGCCGCGCTCTGGCGGAAGCGCTCCACCAGATCGGGATTGGCGATGAACAGCCGCCCGAAGGCGACGGCATCGGCATGGCCGGCCGCCACCGCCTTCGAGGCCGTCTCGTGGGTGAAGCCGCCGGCATTGATGATCCCGCCGTGGAAATGTCGGCGGAAATGCGAGGCGGCGTCCGGCGCGCTGGGGTCGAGTTCGTTGACATCGCTGTTCTGGTCCGCGCGCGGCTCGATCACATGGAGATAAGCGAGGCCGAAGCGGTCCAGCCCGGCGGTCACGTGATCGAACAGGGCAGCGGGGTTGCTGTCCTTCATGCCGTTGAACTTGCCCCAGGGCGAGAGGCGCACGCCCACCCGGTCCGGGCTCCAGGCTTCGCTCACCGCCTCCACCACCTCCAGCAGCAGCCGGGCGCGGTTCCCGATGGGGCCGCCATAGCGGTCCTGCCGCTGGTTGGTGCCGTCCTGGAGGAACTGATCGAGCAGATAGCCATTGGCGCCATGTACCTCCACCCCGTCGAACCCGGCCTTCCTCGCATTGAGCGCCGCCTGCCGGAATGCGTCGATAATGCCGGGGATCTCATCCTCGCGCAGGGGGCGCGGCGTCTGGAACGGCACGGACTGACCCTCGGCATCGACATGCATCCCCGGCGCCGCGACGGCGGAGGGCGCCACCGGCAAATCCCCGTCGGGCTGCATGCTGGAATGTGAAATCCGCCCGGTGTGCCAGATCTGCAGGGTGATCAGCCCGCCCTTGGCATGCACCGCCTCGGTGATTTCCCGCCAGCCGGCGATCTGCGCCTCCGAGTAGATGCCCGGCGCGCCCGGATAGCCGCGCGCCTGCGCCGTCACGTCGGTCGCCTCAGTGATGATCAGCCCGCCCTTGCTGGCGCGCTGGCCGTAATAGGTCGCGTTCATCGGCTGCGGAACATCGCCCGGCTGGCGCGAGCGCAGCCGGGTCAGCGGCGCCATGACGACCCGGTGGTCGAGACGGAACGCGCCAAGCGAAACCGGGGTGAACAAGGGGTCGGTCTGCATCGGGAATCCTCGGCAATGGCTGTTGGCCTGCAAGATGGGATGCGGACGGCCGCCGCTCCAGATGCGCCGGGAAATAAGCCTGTGCTGTCGGGGAAATTTACAAGCTGCCGACGATTGCGGCTGGCTTCTCAACATTACGGTTTGTTTTCAATTTGTTAATATTTTGGCATGTATCTTGCTGACCAGCCGGACAGATCGTTTCAATTTTGAACCCGAAGGTCTCACTATGCGCAAACGCCGCCTTTCGCTCCTCGCTGCCTCCCTTTTCCTCGCCGGGTTCGGGACGGCCGATGCCAACCTGATCGTGAACGGCTCCTTTGAAACCCCCGATGTCGGGAATGGCTACCAGATTTTCGCCAACGGCTCGGTTCCGGGCTGGACGAGCAACAACAACGAGATCGAGATCGACTACAGCAACATCCTGGGTGGCCCGGCCTATGCGGGGCGGCAGAGCGCCGAGCTGAACGGCAACACCTTCGACACGATCAGCCAGACCGTCAGCGGGCTAAAGGCGGGCGAGCAGTATCTCCTCTCCTGGGCCTATGGCAGCCGCCCTAGCTACGGGCCGCAGCAGACCCTGGTTTCCTTCGGCGGCACTCCGGTCGCCACCGATTCCAGCACCGGCGCCGCGGCAAGCTCGCTGGACTGGAGCCTCAACAGCTTCGTCGTCACGGCGGATGCCTCCTCGGAAGCGCTGAGCTTCGCGGCGCTGAACGAGCCGGGCTATAATGGCGGCGGCGGCAACGAAATCGATGCCGTCTCCCTGACGCGCGATCCGGCGGCGGTGCCGGAGCCGGGCTCGCTGCTGCTGCTCGGCACTGGCGTGGCGACACTTTTCCTCGCCCGCAGGCGCGGCCGGAAAATCTAGATCCTTGGTGAAGGCGGCGCGGTGAACGCCGCCTCTCGCCTTCAGGATTTGAACTTCGAGTTGGTGTGGTCCAGCCCCTTGCGGATGCGCCGGGCCAGATCATAAGGGTCGCCCACCGCCCATTGGTGGGAGAAATAGAGTTGCGGTTGTTCGTCGGTCTCCTGGTTGTACAGGCAGCCATTGACAAATTGCTCGCCGAACATGGTCTTGAATACCGCGTTCACCTCGCTGGCGATCATCGCGAAATCAGGGATGGCCAGTGCCTTCGTCCCGTTCTTGTCGAGCGGCTGGAAGGCGACGTTGGTGGCAACTCCCAGTCCTGGCTTGATCGCCACCCCGCCGAGATGGATCTGTTCAGCCCGGTCCACGTCCACGACCACCACCCCGCTATCGCCCACCTGCGCCTTGCCGCCGAGGATATGCGCGAGCTTCTTGTGGTCGAAGGGCGTCGGCGGATGTTTCGGCGTGTGCTGCGGCAGCGGCGTGGAGGTCACCTTGATCGCGTTCCTCGTCCCCTTGGCGATGGCGATGGGGTCGCCGATGCCGCGGAAATGCACGAACCAGACCATTGGCGACAGATCGTAGAGGTGCTGGTGGAAGGCCTGCACGGTGATCCCGTTCTGCACCAGCGCATTGATGAAGGGGCCGGTTTCGCTCGGCTTCAGCCCGAAATCCCCGTTCATGATCGCTCGCCCCTTGCCGAGGGACTGCATGTAGATCGTGCCGTTCAGCAGTTCCGCCGGCGCGACATGAATTCCGCCCGGCAGGCTCGCCTTGAGGTCGTTGCGGTTGATGTTGATGCTGAGCACGCCGCTGGAGACGGTGCCGTTCGCGCCGAGTATCTGTTCGATCTGCTTCACCGGCAGGCCGGAGGACTCGTCGTCCGAATCCGCCAAAGCCGGCCTGATCAGGCTTGTCGCGGCGATGGCGCTCCCCAGGGCCACTGTCCGGCGCCTGGTAAGTGCGGGAATTTCCGTCATGATCGTCCTCCTCCGAAACTGGCTTTGGCCGTCGGGAGGATTAGTGGCCGCGCGGCGCCGGATTAAAGGCGGCTTGAGTTAATCCGCCGTAACCCCGTGCCTTCGGCGCCCGATCGGAGTAATCTCTGCTCCCAACCGAGTCCCACCGAAGGATCAGCGCCATGTCCGCACATGCCGAATCGCCCGCGAAATTCGACCTGCTGACGGAAAACCCGGTCTACAAGCCGTTCCGCTACCCCTGGGCCTACGAAGCCTGGCTGACCCAGCA
>DASTAF010000301.1:0-3609 GCA_035713005.1 Acetobacteraceae bacterium | reverse complement strand
AAGCCATAATCGGCGAATTTCGCCATCAGGTCGAACACCTCGGCGGCCTTGGCCTCGCTATGCCCCTTGCCTCTCGCGCCTTCGATGAAAATCTTGCGCTGCGCCTCCATCTCGGCGCGGATTTTCTTGCCCATCGCCCGGCGCAGCAGATCGGCGCCGCCCAGGCTGTAGCCGGCCATCCGCTGGGCGATCTGCATCACCTGCTCCTGATAGACCATGATGCCGTAGGTCTCGGCCAGGATGTCGTGAATCGAGGGATCAGGCGCTTCCCATGCCTTGCCATGCTTGCACGCGCAGTATTCCGGGATGTTCGCCATCGGCCCCGGCCGGTTGAGCGCCTGAATCGCAACCAGATCCTCGAACTTGTCCGGCTTCATCTGAGCCAGGGCGGCGCGGTAGCCCTGCGTTTCGAAGGTGAACACGCCGCCGGTATCACCGCGCGAGAGCATCTCATAGACTTTCGGATCGTCCAGCGGCAGGCGGCTCAGATCGACCGCGATGCCCAGCCTGTCCAGGAACTGCACCGCGCGCTGGAGGATGGTCAGCGTCGTCAGGCCGAGGAAGTCGAACTTCACCAGCCCCGCCAGTTCCACATGCTTCATCGAATACTGGGTGATCAGCATGTCGGATTTCGGATCGCGGTAGAGCGGCACCAGCTCGTCCAGCCTGCGGTCGCCGATCACGACACCCGCCGCATGGGTGCTGGCGTGGCGGAACAGACCCTCGATCTGCAGGGCGATTTCCAGCAGCCGGGCGATCGCCTCGTCCGAATCGCGCATCTCCCGCAGGCGCGGCTCGCCCGCCACCGCCTCCGCCAGCGTCACCGGCTTTGCCGGGTTGTTGGGAATCAGCTCCGCCACCTTGTTGACCTGGCCATAGGGCATGGCCAGCACCCGGCCCACATCGCGCACCGCGGCACGGGCCTGCAGCTTGCCGAAGGTGATGATCTGCGCCACCCGGTCCGCCCCATACTCGCGGGTCACGTAGGCGATCACCTCGTCCCGGCGGTCCTGACAGAAATCGATGTCGAAATCCGGCATCGAGACGCGTTCGGGGTTGAGGAACCGCTCGAAGAGCAGGCCGAAGCGGATCGGGTCGATATCGGTGATCGCCAGCGCCCAGGCGGCGACCGAGCCGGCGCCGGAGCCACGGCCCGGCCCCACCGGAATCCCCTGCGACTTCGCCCAGCGGATGAAATCCGCCACGATCAGGAAATAGCCGGAGAAGCCCATCTTCTCGATGATGCCGAGCTCGAATTCCAGGCGCTCGCGATAGGCGGGGGCGGCGGCGGGGTCGATGCCGGTGGCGGCGATCCGCTCCGCCAGCCCCTCGCGCGCCATCTCGCGCACCGTCTCCGCCTCGTTGGCACCCTCGCGCACCTTCGGGCAGATGGGCAGCAGCGGCGGGCGGGTGGGCGCGGCGACGGCGCAGCGGGCAGCGATGGCCAGCGTGTTGTCGCAGGCTTCGGGCAGATCGGCGAACAAGGCGCGCATCGCCGCGGCGGGCTTGAACCAGTGCTCCGCGCTCACCCGCCTGCGGTCCTGTTCGGAAAGCATTCTGCCCTCGGCGATGCAGAGCAGCGCGTCATGCGCCTCGTGCATCGAGGCGGTGGCGAAGAAACATTCATTCGTCGCCACCAGCGGCAGGCCGCGCTCATCGGCCAGATTGATCAGCCCCGGCTCGATCGCGCGCTCGCCCGCCAGCCCATGGCGCTCGATCTCCACCGCGATCCTGTCGCCGAAGGACTCGGCGAGGGCGGCGAGCAGGATGGCGGCCTCGCGGCGCTGCCCCTCGGCGAGCAGGCGGCCGAGCGGCCCGGCGAATCCGCCGGTGAGCAGGATCAGCCCGGCGCTGTGCTGGCGCAGCCGTTCCAGCGTGATCTGCGGCTTCAGCCCCGGCTCGACATCCAGGAAGCTCGCCGATGAAAGCTTCTGAAGGTTGCCGAAGCCTTCCTCGTCCTTCGCGAGCAGCACCAGCGGATCGGGCGGAAGCCGCGGCGCCTCCGCGCGGGACGCCTCCTCCCGGCTCAGGCCGAGCTGGCAGCCGATGATCGGCTGCACCCCGCTCCCCATGCAGGCCTTGGAGAATTCGATGGCGCCGAAAAGATTGGATGTATCGGTGATCGCCACCGCCGGCATCGCATTCTCGCGGGCGAGCTGCGCGATCTTCTCCGCCTTGATCGCCCCCTCAGAGAGCGAATAGGCGGAGTGGACGCGGAGATGGACGAAGTCGGCATGGCTCATGGAAGAGCCATACCACGAACCGCTAATTCGCGACCAGCAACGCCACCGGCAGGGATGCGAAAAGCCCGGAAGCGTCGATGGTCTCGCCGGGTTTCACGCTCCGCCCGGTGAGTGCGTCCCGCCAGGCAGCGCCGGACTCCTGCAGGCGCAGCCGCGTATTCTCCCAGGCGGCGGCGGGCGCCAGCGGGATCGGCGAATCGCCCAGAAGGCTGGCGGGAAGCCGGGTGACCGCGACGATGATCTGCCGGTCCTCATGGGAACGGCTGAAGGCCAGTATGTTGCGCGACTTCGCCCCCTCGGCGGCGAGCGGGCTGTAGCCGCCCTTGCCGAACAGCTCCGGCATTTCGGCGCGCATGGCGAGCAGCCGCGCGATGAGCGCCTGCTTCACCGCCCCGCTCTGCCATGATTCCAGCAATTCCTCCGGCGGCTTTCCCTGCGCGAGCGCCTTCTCCCGCGCGGTGAAATCCACCGGACGGCGATTATCGGGATCGACCAAGCTCTGATCCCAGAACTCGGTTCCCTGATAGAGGTCCGGCACGCCGGGCACGGTGTATTTGAGCATGACCTGGGAGAGGCTGTTGACCGCGCCCGCCGGGCCGATGCGCGCGGCGAAAGCGGCGATCTCCGCGCCCACCCGGGCCGCCCGGCTCGCGTCCAGCACGCCGGAAAGGAAGCCCTGGCAGGCCGCCTCATAGGCCTCATCCGGCGCCGCCCAGCCCGAGCGCAGCTTCGCCTCCCGGATGGATTTCTGCCACCAGGAGAAGATGCGCTCCGAAAAGGCGCCGGTGCCTTCGGCATCATTGGGATCGAGCCCGATCGGCCAGGCGGAGACGAGCATCTCGTAGAGCATGATCTCGTCGGCGGCGGAGGGGGCGCGCCCGCTATCGAGGTCGCGCACCAGCGAGGCGTCGAGCCGCATCCAGCGCAGCAGCGCCGCAGCCCATTCCTCGGGAATTTCCGACAGCACCGCGAGCCGCACCCGGGTATCCTCGCCGCGCTTGTGGTCATGCGTCGCGGTCGCCAGCATGGCATGGGGAAAATTCGCCTGCCGGGACGAGGCGGCGGCATGGAAGGCCGGCGGAGAAACGGCGAATTGCGCCGGGGTCGAGCCCACCTCGTTGCGCGAAAGCAGCCGCCCGTAGCGGTAGAAGGCGGTATCCTCGACCGATTTCGCCGCGACCGGCGAGGAAAGCTGCTCGAAGCGGGTCATCGCGCGCAGCCGCTCGGCCCGCTCGCGCCCCGGCTTCATCCGGCAGGGCGGATCGGTCAGCCAGCCGCGCACCACCGGCAGCAGCCCCTCATCGGCGGTGCGGATGCTGCGCTTCGCCAGGGCGAAGGCCCAGTTCAGCGACTGATCATCGGCGGC
>DASTAF010000300.1:0-6084 GCA_035713005.1 Acetobacteraceae bacterium | reverse complement strand
GGGCAGCACCGCCACATCCGCCCGCAGAACCGCGAGTTCCAAGGTGAAATGGGTGAAAACATGGGTGATGCTTCCGGTATTGCGCCATGCGGCGGGGGCAGGCTCCGCGCGGGCGAGGGAAGCGGCATCCGGCGGAGCAAGCGCATCCCGCCTGTCCCATTGCGTGCCTGGCAGTTCCAGCATGCCGCCCAGCATGCCCTGCGGTGGCCGCCGTCGCAATCCAATCCGCCCAGAAGCATCGAGCAGTGCGAAAACCACGCCGTGCCGGACCGGGCGGGCCGGCTTCTGGGGCCGGCGCGGCAGTTCCTTCTCCAGCCCCAGCCGGTGCGCCGCGCAGTGATCCGTCCAGGGGCATATCAGGCAGGAGGGGCTGCGTGGGGTGCAGATGGTGGCGCCAAGATCGAACAATCCTTGAGTGAAATCGCCCGGCGCTTTAGCGGCATCCTCATCCGCGATGAGCCGGGCCGCGGCTTTGGCAATGGCCGGTTTCGCACCGGGCAGGGGAGCTTCGATGGCAAAAATCCGCGCCGCCACCCGCTCCACATTGCCATCCACGGGCACAACGGGGCGACTGAAGGCGATGGCGCCGATGGCGGCGGCGGTATAGGCGCCGATGCCCGGCAACTCACGCATCCCCTCGACAGTATCAGGAAAACCACCCCGCTGTGCGACGGCGCGGGCGCAGGCGATCAGATTGCGGGCGCGGGCGTAATAGCCGAGTCCTGCCCACAGGCCCAGAACCTCATCTTCCGGGGCCATGGCTAAGTCATTGATTTCAGGATATCGCGCGATAAAGCGCTGGAAATACGGTATAACCGTCGCCACAACTGTTTGTTGCAGCATGATCTCGCTGAGCCAGACATGGTAGGGGTCGGCGAGGGCGCCGGGTTCAGCGCGCCAGGGCAGGCGCCGGCGATGCCGCCGGTACCAGGCAAGGAGTTTTCGGGCAGGTGGCAGAGGCGCGGAAAGTTCAGAAGAAGGCACAGGAAGGGGCCGCTGCCGTGAAGCAGCCTGCGCAGGCCGAGCTGGCGCGGAATTACGCACCGTGCGGCATTTCCGGCCTGCTGGCGCCGATCACCCGCCCGATCCTGCGCAAGCGCGCCCCCGGCGCGGCGGCGCTGATGGAGGACTGGGCCGCCATCGTCGGCCCCGAAATGGCGGCACGCAGCCATCCCGTCAAGCTTGTCGGTGGAGCGCTGACGATCGGCTGCGCCGGCCCGGAGGGGCTGGAACTGCAGCATTTTGCCCCGCAACTGATATCGCGGATCAATCTGGCGCTGGGGCGCGAGGCAGTGACGCGGCTGCGCTTCGTGCGGCAGGCAGGGGCGGAGCCTGAGCCTGAGCCTGATCCCGCGCCGGAGCCATCATGCAACGTCGCACCCGAGCCGCCGCGGGAGTTGCCTGAGGGCGAGTTGGGGGACGCGCTGGCCGCGCTGTACCGGGGGATCATGTCCCGCCGCCGCTGAACCTCATTCAATGTGCCTCCGACCAGTTGCGTCCGATGCCGGTTTCCACCAGCAGCGGCACGCTAAGCGAGGCGGCATCCTGCATCACCTGCTTCGCCAGGGCGGCGATGGATTCGGCTTCGGCCTCCGGCGCCTCGAACAGAAGTTCGTCATGCACCTGTAAAATCAGGCGACCCCTGAACCCGTTTTCGCGCAGCGCCCGGGGCAGGCGCACCATGGCGCGCTTGATGATGTCCGCCGCCCCGCCCTGCAAAGGCGCGTTGCTCGCCTGCCGCTCGGCATAGGCGCGCCGGGAGGCAATCTTGTCGCGGATACCGGGGATGTAGCAGCGCCGGCCGAGCGGCGTGACGACATAGCCGTTGATCCGCGCCGCCTCCCGCGTCTCGTTCATGTAGCGGCGGATTTCGGGATAGCGCTGGAAATAGGCATCGATATACAGCTTCGCCTCCCCCGGCGTGATGTTGAGTTGACGCGCCAGCCCGAAGGAAGAGATGCCGTAGATGATGCCGAAATTGATCGCCTTGGCACGCCTTCGCGTCGCCGCGTCCATGCCTGCCATCGGCACGCCGAATACCTCTGAGGCGGTGCGGGCATGGATATCCTCACCTTCAGCAAAACTCCGCCTGAGCGACTCGATGTTGGCGGCATGGGCGAGCAGGCGAAGCTCGATCTGCGAATAATCCGCCGAGATCAGCAGTCGGCCGGGCTCGGCGATGAAGGCGCGGCGGATGCGCCCTCCTTCCTCGGTGCGGATCGGGATGTTCTGCAGGTTGGGCTCCGTAGATGAGAGCCGCCCGGTGCTGGTCACCGCCTGCTCCATGCGGGTATGCACCCGTCCGGTCGAGGGATCGATCTCCTCCACCAGCGCGTCGGCATAGGTAGATTTCAGCTTCTGCAACTGCCGCCAGTCCATCAACCGGGCAGGGAGCTCGTGCCCGGCCTCGGCCAGTTCCTCCAGCACCGCGACATCGGTGCCCCAGGCCCCACTCTTAGTGCGCTTGCCGCCGGGCAGGCCCAGTTCGCCGAACAATATGTCGCCCAGCTGCTTCGGGCTGCCGAGGCTGAATTCGCGCCCGGCCAGACGATGCACGTCGCGCTCGATCTCCGCCATGCGGCGTTCGAACTCGGCGGACATGGCGCGGAGGTCATCCGCGTTCACCTTCACCCCCTCATGCTCCATGGCGCGCAACACCGGAATCAGCCGCCGCTCCAGGGTTTCGTAGATGGCGAGGGATTTTTCGCCCCGCAGCCGGGGGCGCAGCATCTCCCACAGCCGGAAGGTGACATCGGCATATTCGGCGGCATAGGCGCTTGCCCGGTCGATAGAGATGAAGGCGAAGCCGAGCCGGTTGCGGCCGGTGCCGGTGGTCTCGTTCAGGGTGATGGGCTTATGGGCGAGATGCAATTCCGCCAGTTCGCCGATGCCGTGCCCATGGGCGCCGGCGCCCATGGCGTAGGAGATCAGCATTGCATCGTCGAGCGGGGCGACATCATGAAAGCCGGCCCCGGCCAGCACATGCAGGGAGAACTTCGCGTTGTAGAAGATTTTCAGCACGCTCGGATCGACCAGGAGCGGCGAAAGCGCGCCGAGCACCGCCTCACGCGGAAGCTGTTCGCCCGATTCGTGCCCGACCGGGATATAGGCGGCGCGGCCCGGACCGAGGGCGAGGGCAATCCCCGCGAGTGGCCCCCGCCGCGCATCCAGCGTGTTGGTCTGGGTGTCAATGACGAAGCGTCCTAGAGTCCGCGCCTCATCGATCCAGGCGGCGAGGGCCGCGTAGGTGGTTATGGTCTCGTAGGGGCCGAAACCGGCCATCGACCCTGGTTGCAGAATGAGTTCCCGCGCCGGCTCCGGCGGTGGGGCCGCGCGTTCCGTCCCGATCCGCGCCCGGATGCTCTTGAAACCCTGGGCGTCGAGAAAACCGGCGAGGACGGCCTGATCCCAGCTCCGCACCGCCAGTTCGTCGATCGGCACCGGCAGGGGGGTGTCGCAGGAGAGCGTCACAAGCTGCTTGGAGCGCAGCGCATCCGCCTCGTGCCGCACCAGCAGGTCCCGCCGCTTCGAGGGTTTCATCACGCCGGTTCTCGCCGCTTCCAGCGCCGCTTCCAGCGTGCCGTATTCGGTGATGAGCTGACACGCACCCTTCGGCCCGATGCCGGGCACGCCGGGCACATTGTCCACCGCATCGCCCATCAGCGCCTGGATATCGATCATCTTCTCCGGGCCGACGCCAAATTTCGCCAGCACGTCATCGGCCAGGATCGGATTTTGCCTGATCGGGTCGAGCATGGAGACATGGCCGTTGATCAGCTGCATCAGATCCTTGTCCGAGGAGACGATGACGGTCTCGCCGCCCCGCGCGGTCATCGCGCAGGCATAGCTGGCGATCAGATCGTCCGCCTCGTAATCATCGAGCTCTATGGCGGGGACGCCGAAGGCGCGCGTCGCCTCCCGGATCAGGGCGAATTGCGGGATCAGCTCATCCGGCGGCTCCGGCCGGTGGGCCTTGTAGTTCGGGTCGATCCGGTTGCGGAAGGTCACCCGCCCGGCATCGAAGATCACCGCCAGATGGGTGCCGGTATGGTCCGCGAGCAGCCTGGTCAGCATGTTGCAGAAGCCGAACACGGCGTTGACCGGCACGCCATCCGACCGCACCATGGGTGGCAGGGCATGGAAGGCACGGAAGATGAAGCCGGAGCCGTCCACCAGGACGAGGCGGGGGCGGGACCCGCTCAAAAACCGGAACCTTTCGGGCCGCTTTTCTTGAGGACTTCTCCCGCACCGGGTTCCAGGACGTAATGGCGCGAGCAATATGGGCACATGATGGATTCATCGATGATGCGCAGATAGATGCGGGGATGGCCCAGCACGCCTCCGCCGCCATCGCAGGGGACCGTGCGGTCGCGGACGGGGATGATCTCGGTCGTATCCGATGGTAGCCGGGCGCTCATGCGGAACCTCGCTCGCTGGATTTTGCGCCTCATGATACCGCCGCGCGCCGCGGTTTCAAAACCCCTGCTCGCCGGCATGGCGCTGCTGCCGCTGGCGGGTTGCATGGTTCCCTTCCGGGTGCCGGAGGCGAGCCGCGCCCATCCCATCGTCACCTCGGGATATTTCACCCTGCAAAGCGGGGCGCGCCTGCCCTACCGGGAATGGCTGCCGAAGGGGCCGCCTCGTGCGGTGGTGCTGGCGCTGCACGGGTTCAACGACAGCCGGGATGCCTGGGCCTCTTCCGCCGCGGCCTTCACCCGCGCGGGCATCGCCATCTATGCGCCGGACCAGCGGGGCTTCGGGCTGGGGCCGCGCCGGGGCTTCTGGCCCAGCGGCGGGCGGCTGGTGAGGGATGCGCGGCGGATGGTCGCCATACTGCACCGGAATTATCCCGGCACCAGGCTGATCGTAATGGGCGAGAGCATGGGCGGCGCCGAGGCGCTGATCCTGGGAGCGGAGGGCGATCCGCTGGTGGATGGCTACGTGCTGATCTCGCCCGCCGTCTGGGGCGGGAAGGCGATGGAGCTGCCCCTGCATGCAAGCCTGGATGTGGCGGATACCTTCGCACCCTGGCTGCGGTTGACCGGAAGGCAGGTCCGCATCATGGCGTCGGATGATCTGCGCGCGCTATGGGCGCTGGGGGCCGATCCGCTGACCATCCGCGCGACAAGGATCGCGACGATTGCCGGGCTGGTGCGGCTGATGGGCCGGGCGCTGCGCGACTGCGCGAGCTTTGATCCTCCTCATGCGCTGATCCTCTATGGCGGGCACGATCAGCTCATTCCCAAGCACGCCATGGCGGGCTGCTGGCGCGCGATTCCCCGGAGGGCACTGGCGGCAGGCCGGGTAACGCTCGCCTATTATCCGCCGGATTATCATCTGATGCTGCTCGACCATGAGCGGGCGCGGCCGCGGGAGGACATCATCCGCTTCATCCTGCACCCAGACCTGCCGCTGAACTCGCCGGCGTCGGGCGATGCGGTGATTTTTCTTGCCGAGCATTGAGGTGGGCGCCGATCCGCGCTATGGCACTTCCATGGACCTGTAGCTCAGCTGGATAGAGCGTTGCCCTCCGAAGGCAAAGGTCGCACGTTCGAATCGTGTCAGGTCCGCCATCATTGCACTATCATATATCATATCAGTCGCTTGGCTGATTGCTGCGACCTTGATTCTCAGAACTCTTCCCAACCATCGGTGACGGTTTCGAGCTTGCGCTGGGCTGGATGCGGGGTGCTGCGGGTTTGGTGGGTTGCCTTTCTTCCCTCTGCTTTTCCAGGCGAGGGAGGCAGGAAAATTCAATATTCATGCCGAGCGCGGACCCGGCGCCGACGGAGTTGCGGAGGATTGCCTGCGGACATAATGACCGTCTTCATGTCCATATCCGAGGCGGGATGAACCAGGAAAAGCGCGGCCGGAATGACTGATCTGCTGATCATCGGCGGCGGGATCAACGGCGCGGGCATCGCACGCGACGCGGCGGGACGTGGACTTTCGGTGATGCTCGTGGAGCAGGACGATCTCGCCTCTCACACCTCATCGGCCAGCACGAAGCTGATCCATGGCGGGCTGCGCTATCTCGAACATTACGAGTTCCGCCTGGTCCGCGAGGCGCTGATGGAGCGCGAG
>DASTAF010000299.1:0-3743 GCA_035713005.1 Acetobacteraceae bacterium | reverse complement strand
CGCGCGAGCGCCGCACCCAGGAATACATCACCGGCCGGTTCGGCTGAAAGGCATAGCCATGGCGGATCAAGCGAAACACATTCTCTCCAGCTTCGAATCGGACCTCGCCCGGCTGCGCGACCTGATCGCGGCCATGGGCGGGCTGGTCGAGACCGAACTGGCCGATGCGGTCATCGCCCTGCATAGCCGGGACCTGGAGCTTGCCGCGCGGGTGGTCGAGTTCGATGCCCGCGTCGATGCCGAGGAGCGCACGATCGAGCAGTTCGCGATCCGCGTGCTGGCGCTGCGCCAGCCGGTCGCCAACGATCTGCGGCAGGTGGTGGCGGCACTGAAGATCACCACCGATCTCGAACGGATGGGCGATTACGCCGCCAACATCGCCAAGCGCACCCTGGTGCTCGGCAATGCCGCGGCGTCCTTCCCCATGGCCAGCCTAGCCCAGATGTCCCGGCTGGTGCAGGAGAATGTGAAAACCATCATCGACGTGATCGGCGAGGCCGAGACCGACACCGCCAAGGTCATGGCGGTCTGGCGCGCCGACCAGATGATCGACGAGCTGTACAACAGCATCTTCCGCGAGCTGATCACCTACATGATGGAGGATGCGCGCAACATCTCCGGCTGCACCCATCTGCTGTTCATCGCCAAGAATCTGGAGCGGATCGGCGATCACGCCACCAATATCGCCGAACTCGCCTATTATACCGCGACCGGCGAGGTGCTGGCGGAAAACCGCCCGAAGGGCGATCTGCTGGCGGCGGCGATGCCGCGCGCCCCCGAATAAGGCGCTGCCATGAGCGATGCCGCGAAGCCGCATGTCCTGGTGGTCGAGGACGAGGCGCCCCTGGTGACGCTGCTGCGCTATAATCTGGAGAAGCAGGGCTTTCGCGTCGATGAGGCGGGCGATGGCGGGGAGGCGCTGGCGCGCATCGCCGAGGCGCCGCCCGATCTGGTGCTGCTGGACTGGATGCTGCCCACCCTCTCGGGCCTGGAAATCTGCCGGCAGATCCGCCGCCGCCCGGCCACGCGCAACCTGCCGGTGATCATGCTCACCGCCCGCGCCGAGGATCAGGACGCGGTGCGGGGGCTGGAAACCGGGGCGGATGACTATATCACCAAGCCCTTCTCAACCGAGGCGCTGATCGCGCGGATGCGCGCCCTGCTGCGCCGGTCCGGGGCGGTTCCGGTCAAGACGCCCCTGACCTTCGAGGACATCTCGCTAGATCCGTCGACGCATCGTGTTACCCGCAAGGGCAGGGTGCTGCATCTGGGGCCGACGGAATTCCGCTTGCTGGAATTTTTCCTCCGCCATCCCAGGCGGGTATTCTCGCGGGAGGATGTGCTGAACGCGGTCTGGGGACGGGACATTCATGTCGAGCCGCGCACCGTCGATGTCCATATCAGGCGGCTGCGCAAGGCGATCAACGGGCCGGGAGATGCCGATCTGGTCCGTACCGTGCGGGCGGCGGGCTACGCGCTGGATAGCGAGGCAGCCTGAGCCTGGGGTTCGCAGGTTAAAAAACGGCAAAAAAACGGCCGGTCTTATGACCGGCCGGCACCCATTGGTGCGATCTGAAGAGGCTCCCTAAACTTGGCGGCTGGCCCGCATCCAACTCCGAAAACCGATAATCATCTACGTGCCACGGCCGATACATGGCGCAAATCTTACCTTCAAGCAAGACCCTTTCGCGTCCCATCGGGTATTTTGAAAGAAAAAATGTGTTACACGACGGGAAAAATTGAAAAATTCGTGAGACATGTCGGTTCTGCGATATAAATTTTCGTAAAGGGCGATCCTGACGGCGGTTAATGTCCCTGTGCCGCCGCCGCCAGGGCCAGCACGCCCAGCGCCAGGCTGGCGGCGAGCAGGCGGCGGATGCGCTCGAGCTGCGATGCGGCCTCCGCCGCGTCTCCGGACTCTCGCGCGGCGCGCAGGAAGGCGCCGGGGCCGAGGGCGAGCAGCAGGAACAGCCCGCCCATCGCGATGCCCGCCGTCTGCATGGCATTGACGGGCCATGTCCAGAAGATCGGGCGGCCATCGGCGAGCCAGGCCAGCGCCCAGCCGCTGCCCAGGGTCAAGGGGGCGATCCAGGCGCCATGGGCGAGGAAGCGGCGGAGCGCTTCCGCCTGGATTTCCTGCCGGTCCGCCGGCCCGAGGGAGGCAAGACAGGGCCACAGGGCCAGCAGCAGGAAGGCCGTGCCGCCGATCCACAGCGCCGTGCCGGCGAGGTGCAGGAACAGCAGCAGCGCGATCCAGCTCATTCCAGCGCCGAAAGCAGCGCTTCCGACAATATCCGCATTTCGGTTCCGGCCTGGGTGGCGGGGCCGCTCTCGGTCACCCCCAGCCCGTCGGCGAAGGCATTGGCATAGGCCGCCCGGTTGCCGAGCGCGGGCAGCAGCTCGATCCCGCGCGCCCGGATTTTCGCCTCCATCTCCTTGCGCAGGCGGGAGGCGGCGGGAGCCCGATTGAAAACCAGGGCGATGCGGCGCTTCTCCTCGCTGGCGAGCTTCAGCGTCCCTTCCGCCGCCCAGTAATCCGGCGGCGCCGGGTTGAGCGGCACCAGAACCATGTCGGCGGCGCGGATCGCCCGGCGCGCATCGGCATCCAGCACCGGCGGCGTGTCGATCAGCACCAGATCATGCGCGGCGGCGAGGGCATCAAGCGTCCTGACCAGCCGCCATCCCGCCACGCTTTCCAGCGAGACCGGGGCCTGCGCCCGCTTCGCCGCCCCCCGCAGCCGGAACCAGGCGGTGAGGCTGCCCTGGGGGTCGATGTCCAGCAGCGCCACCCGCCTTCCCATGGCCAGCGCGACGCCGAGCTGGGACACCAGCATGGTCTTGCCGGCGCCGCCCTTCTGCTGCGCCACGGCGATGATCTTGGTCATAATGGCTCCTGTGCCCGCCTATATAGTATCGGCTTATGATCCGAGGGGGCAAGAAGCGTCATGGAGCCTTTGTTCACGCCCGCCGAGATGGCGGAAATCGACCGCGCGGCGCCCGCCCATGGGGTGAGCGTCGGGGCGCTGATGGAGAATGCCGGGCGGGCGGTGGCGCGGGTGGTGATGCGCCGGTATCGCCCCCGCGCCGTGCTGGTCCTGGCCGGGCCGGGCAATAATGGCGGCGACGGCTATGTGGCGGCGCGCCATCTCGCCCAGGCGGGCTGGCCGGTGGCGGTCGCCGCCCTGGCGCCGCCGCGCCCCGGAACCGATGCCGCCCGCGCCGCCGCGCGCTGGCGCGGCCCCGTTCTGCCCTTCGAGGCGGCGGAAGCCGGGCGGGCGGAACTGGTGATCGATGCCGTGTTCGGCGCCGGGCTTTCGCGCAGCATTTCCGATCGGGTCGCGGAGGTTTTGCGGGCGGCGCGGCGCATCGTCGCGGTGGACATCCCCAGCGGCGTCGATGGCGCCACCGGCGCCGTCCGCGGCGTGGCCTTCCAGACGGAATGCACCGTCACCTTCGCGGCGCTGAAGCCGGGCCATCTGCTCCATCCCGGAGCGGGGTTGTGCGGCGGCATCATCCTCGCCGATATCGGCATGCCGTCCGACGCCTTCGATGCCGTGCCGGCAAGATGCTTCCGCGACACGCCCGCCCTATGGACCCTGCCGGAGCGGACGGCTTCCGATCACAAATACACGCGCGGCCATCTCTCCATCCTGTCCGGCGAGCTGGCCGGGGCCTCGGTGCTGGCGGCGATGGCGGCGCGCCGCGTCGGCGCCGGGCTGGTGACGCTGGTGGCGGAGCATCCG
>DASTAF010000298.1:0-3275 GCA_035713005.1 Acetobacteraceae bacterium | reverse complement strand
ATCAGGGTCAAGCTGGCATAAATTGCGCCCAGGAACGGCGCATCGCGCCGGTTGAAGGAATGGTCTCATGGGCGGTTTAAGCATTTGGCATTGGCTGATCGTGCTGGCGGTGGTGCTGATCCTCTTCGGCACCGGCCGGGTTGGCTCGCTGCTGGGCGAACTGGGCAAGGGCGTCAAATCGTTCAAGCAGAATATCAGCGACGGTCAGCCCGGCACCCTGCCGCCGCGTGACGCCTCGATGCTGGACAGCAACGCGAGCCCTGATCCCGTGGTGCAGCGCAGCGCCACCGGCACGACCATCCGCAACGGCTGAAGCGAGGGGATGAGGCGATGGGTTTCGATTCTCCGGTCCACTGGCTCATTGTCATCCTGATCATCGCCCTGCTGTTCGGCGGCTCGCGGGTCGGCAACCTGATGGGCGAGCTCGGCAAGGGCCTGCGCTCCTTCAAGCAGAATCTGGCGGACCCGAACGAGACGGCGAAGCCCATGCCCGGCACCACCCGGATCGCCGAGGATGTTCCTCCGCCGGTGATGCCGAAAACGGCTCCCTCCGCCGAGCCTGTGAGCGAGCCGGCCAGGATGCCGGAAACCGGCCGCCGCTAAGCCGGCGCTTCGGTCCATGCGGGTGTTGACGAAAAGGGCGGATGAGGCGCGCCCGGATGGGGCGCTGCCTTCCCGCCGCCCGGCCTTGACGTGGCCGGTCCGCTTGAATCTTCCCGGGGATGCCTGGCAGGCGCTTTTCCTCGGCGCCCTGTCCGCCCTCGCCCTGCCGCCCCTGTTCTTCCTGCCGGTGCTGTGGATCTCCGTGCCCGGCCTGCTGCGGCTGCTCGCCCGCTCCGGCGGGTGGAAGCGCGCCGCATGGATTGGCTGGTGCTTCGGCTTCGGCTTCAACCTGATCGGCCTCTTCTGGGTGACGGAGCCGATGCTGATCACCGCCAAGCAATTCTGGTGGGCGGTTCCGATCGCCGATCCGGGGCTTTCGGCGGCGGTCGCCTTCTACATGCTCATCCCCTGCCTGCTGGCCTATCGCCTGCGCCCCGGCCTCGCGATGATCCTGATTTTCGCCGGCGGCTGGGTGATGTCCAATCTGGCGCAGCAATTCCTGTTCACCGGCTTTCCCTGGAATTTCTGGGGCGCCGACTGGGCGCTGCCGGGCTGGCCGGGCACGGTCATGATCCAGCCGGCGGCGATCGCCGGCATTCATGGATTGACTCTGCTGACCGTCATCATAGCCGCGCTGCCGTTGCTGGGCCGCAGGGGCTGGTACGGGATCGGCGCGATCATGGCCTGCTGGATCGGCTTTGGCCTATGGCGGGTATCGCGGCCGGCGCCGGGGATGCGGAACTTCACGGTGGCGATGATCCAGCCCGGATTCGCCGTGCCGGGAAGCTGGGCGCGGGCGGCGCTGCTCGCCCGCTGGCGGCGCGAGCTGGCGATGACGCGGCAGGCCATCGCCGCCGCGGGGCCGGGGCCGAAAGCGGTGATCTGGCCCGAATCGGCGAGTCCTTTCCTGCTGCAGACGGATGGGGCGGCGCGCGCCGCCCTGGCCTCCGTCGCCGGAAAGGTTCCAGTTATCGCCGGCACGATCCGCATCGCCGCCGATGACGCCCCCCGCAACTCGCTGGCGGTGGTGGAGGGGGCGGGGCCACTGGCTGCCTATTACGACAAGTGGAAGCTGGTTCCGTTCGGCGAATACACGCCAAGCTGGATTCCGGTGAAGATCACGCCCGGCGGCGGATTCACCCCCGGCCCTGGCCCGCGCACCCTCTCCGTGCCCGGTGTGCCGCCATTCGGCCCGTTGATCTGCTACGAATCGATCTTCTCCGGCGAGATCGTGGACCGGCACATGCGCCCGGACTGGCTCGTCAACATCACCGACAACGCCTGGTTCGGCGACTCGACCGGGCCGCGGCAGGATTTCGCGACTACCCGGCTGCGGGCGGTCGAGGAGGGGCTGCCGCTTGCGGTGGACGCGAATTCGGGCATTTCGGCTGTCATAGGTCCTCGGGGGAAGGTGCTGGCCCGCCTGGGTCTCGACAGGCGGGGGATTCTTGTGCACCGCCTGCCTGCTCCGATTCCTGCCCCTCTCTATGCCCGGTTCGGCCTCACCATCGCGGGAATCCTGGCGCTCTACTGCCTCGCTCTAGGAGTCGCAGTTTTGATACTGGCAGAGGCATTTGATCCTGATTTGCCAAACCAAGAATTGTCTCAAAAATAATTTTACTTGTTAAAAAATCAATATTGCGCTAACTATTACACGGTTAGCGTTTATTGAATTATCATGCAAGGAAGACGTGCATTAACAGGTCTCATTAAGGTTGTGGATGGCGCTGTTCCGGCAGCCGCGACAGATCCCTGTGACGAAGCACTCTTACGGGACGCCCGCCAGGGCGGATGGAATTTGGATTCGATCTATGCGCTCAACGTATAGTTCTAGAAAGGTGGGAAATCCGGATATGGCGAATGACGTGGAGCGTGGCGATCGTGAAGGGCGGCCAAGCCCTATCGACGTGCATGTGGGATCGCGGATAAGGCTGCGGCGCACCCTGCTCGGCATGTCGCAGGAAAAACTCGGCGATGCTCTCGGCCTGACTTTTCAGCAGGTGCAGAAATACGAGCGGGGCGTGAACCGCGTCGGCGCCTCCCGCCTGTTCGACATTTCCCGGGTGCTGGACGTGCCGATCAGCTTCTTTTTCGACGACATGCCGGAGGGGATGCAGGATACGCCGGTTTCCGGCCCGCGCGGGCGGACCTATGGGTTCTCCGAGGCTCAGGAGCCTTTCGGCGCCGGGCTCGACGATCACATGACCAAGCGGGAAACCCTCGAACTGGTGCGAGCCTATTACCGCATTACCGACACGATGGTGCGCAAGCGCCTGTTCGACCTGATCAAGAGCCTGGCTCCCGCCGATACCTTCCCCAGCGAATAGGACGGTTCTGGCGACGGATGGCGCCCCACACCATCCGGAGCGACAAGTTTCATCCTGAAAAACCCTTGTGTTGTTCCGCAACCACAGGGCGATTTTCCTTGCCGGAATATTAAAATTCTGTTGGATCCATGTTCGGATTGCCTTATAGGCTCCTGGCAACAGCTTCAACCTGAACTTGAATATCTTCCGGGGAAATCGAATGGCTTCGCGTCTTCTCAACGTCGTCCGCGACGAGGTGCTGGCTGCCTCCTATCCAGAAATCAAGGACCCCGATCTCGTCCGCCTGCCTGATGGCGGCTGGATGATGCTGGCCTCGGTGGGAAATTCCAGCGTTCAGCAATGGGT
>DASTAF010000297.1:0-6320 GCA_035713005.1 Acetobacteraceae bacterium | reverse complement strand
GCGCCGCTACCGGGCGATGAGCCAGCTCTCGGTGCGCAACATCGCCGGCTATAACGACCGGGTGAACGAGGCGCTGGCCAAGGGCGAGGTGGTGACCCGCCGGGTGCAGACCGGATTCGATCCTGAAACCGGCAAGCCGATTTTCGAGGACCAGCCCCTGGCCCTGGAGCCGCTGCCGCTGATCGTCGTGTTCATCGACGAGATGGCCGATCTGATGATGGTCGCGGGCAAGGAAATCGAGGCGGCGGTGCAGCGCCTCGCCCAGATGGCGCGGGCCGCCGGCATCCATGTCATCATGGCAACGCAAAGGCCCTCCGTCGATGTCATCACCGGCACGATCAAGGCGAATTTCCCGACCCGCATCAGCTTCCAGGTGATCTCCAAGTTCGACAGCCGCACCATCCTGGGTGAGCAGGGCTCGGAGCAGCTGCTCGGTCAGGGCGACATGCTCTACATGGCGGGCGGCGGGCGAATCACCCGCGTCCATGGCCCCTTTGTTTCCGATCGCGAAGTGGAGGATGTGGTGGCCTTCCTGCGTGAGCAGGGAGAGCCCGCCTATATCGATGACGTCACCGAGGTTTCCGACGAGGATGGCGGCGGCGTCTCCGCCATGGGCGGCGGCGAGGGCGCGGGCGAGGGAAGCCTGTACGAGCAGGCGGTGGCGCTGGTCGCGCGCGAGGGCAAGGCCTCGACCTCCTTCATTCAGCGGCATCTGCAGATCGGCTACAACCGGGCGGCCAAGCTGATCGAGCAGATGGAGAAGGATCATGTCGTCGGCCCGGCCAACCATGTCGGCAAGCGGGAAGTGCTGGTTGCGGGGGGCAGGGAAGAATAAATCGGCAAGATAATCTCGCCCCCGCCGTCATCGTCCATGGCCGCGAGCATCTCGCCGCCGCACTGGCGCCGGGCCTGCCCGTCACCCTGCTTTCGCCACCGGATTTTGCGCTCTATGCCGGATGCGGCTGGTGGCAGGCGATGCTGGAACAGGCGGATTATGACGGCCCCGCGCTGCTCGACTGCGGAAACGCGCCGGGCCGCGCCCTGGAGGCGATACGTCTCGGCCTGAAGGGCATCGTGCTGGCGGCGGAGCCGCTCATCCTTGGCCGCCTCGCCGCCATCGCCGCCGAATCAGGCGTGCTTCTCCTTGAAGCCGCTCCGCCGGCGCTCGATCTCGCGCGGATGAATGCCCTGCGGCGTCTTCCTGCCTGGCTGGCAGGTGACGGAACAGGACATCCCGTATAATCAACCAGGGCAGCGAAACAGGAGAACCCGGATGCGAATCACTCAGCGTGTTAAGAAAATTCTCGACTGGTACGAGAGCGACAATCCCGGCACCAAGTCCAACCTCGCCCGCATCCTGATGGAAGGCAGGCTTGGCGGCTCGGGCAAGCTGCTGATCCTGCCGGTCGATCAGGGCTTCGAGCATGGCCCCGCGCGCAGCTTCGGCGCCAATCCCGCCGCCTATGATCCGCATTACCATTTCCAGCTCGCCATCGATGCCGGACTTTCCGCCTATGCGGCGCCGCTCGGCATGATCGAGGCCGGGGCGGATACCTTCGCCGGTGCAATTCCCACCATCCTGAAGCTGAATTCCTCCAACAGCCTCGCCACCGAGAAGGATCAGGCGGTGACCGGCTCGGTCGCCGATGCGCTCCGGCTTGGCTGCGCGGCGATCGGCTTCACCATGTATCCGGGCAGCGACTACCAGTTCGAGATGATGGAGGAATTGCGGGAACTGGCCGAGGAGGCGAAATCCGCCGGGCTCGCCGTCGTGGTCTGGTCCTATCCGCGCGGGCCGGAGTTGGACAAGCAGGCGGAGACCGCGGTCGATATCTGCGCCTATGCCGCGCATATGGCGGCGCTGATGGGCGCGCACATCATCAAGGTAAAGCCGCCGACCGATCATATCGGGCTGGAGGCCGCGAAGAAGGCGTATCAGAATATCGACACCTCGACCATGGCCAGCCGGGTCCGGCACGTGGTGCAGTCCTGCTTCGCTGGTAAGCGGCTGGTCGTGTTCTCGGGCGGCGAGGCATCGGATGTCGAAACACTGCTGGAGACGATCCGCGGCCTAAGGGATGGCGGGGCCAATGGCTCGATCATCGGGCGCAATTCCTTCACCCGCCCGCGCGAGGAGGCCATGTCGCTGCTCTCCAGAATCATCGAGATCTACCAGGGCAAGGCCTGATCCGTGGCCGGGGCGGGGTGCAGGCTGTATCTGATCACCCCGCCCGCGCTTTCCGCCGCAGCCCTGCCGGACTTCGCGGATGAACTGGCGGCGGCGCTGGATGCGGGTGATGTGGCCTGCGTGCAGCTGCGGCTGAAGGACCGGAGCGATGACGAGATCCGCCGTGCCGTGGATGCGCTGCGGCCGGTGGCGCAGTCGCGCAATGTGGCATTCCTGCTGAACGACCGCCCCGATCTCGCGGCGGCGAGCGGCTGCGACGGCGTTCATATCGGCCAGCAGGACATGCCGTACCGGCAGGCACGGAAGCTGATCGGCGAGGGGATGATTGGCGTCACCTGCCATGATTCCCGCCATTTCGCCATCGAGGCGGCGGAGGCCGGGGCGGATTACGTCGCCTTCGGCGCCTTTTTTCCCAGCCTGACCAAGGAGCCGCCGGCGATGGCGGAAATTCCGTTGCTTGCCTGGTGGGCGGAGATGATGGAGGTGCCCTGCGTCGCCATCGGGGGGATCACCGCCGGAAACTGTGCTCCTCTGGTTCGGGCGGGGGCGGATTTCCTGGCTGTCTCCGCCGCCGTCTGGGCGCATCCGGGTGGTCCGGCCGCCGGGGTGCGGGCCATGAATGAGGCGGTCGGCAAGGCACTGGATTGATGGGCGGAAGAAGCGTAGCCTTGATCTCCATGAGCCCGAAATTCACCTTGTTCGATCCGATACCGAGCCGACCGATGAGGAACTCGCCGAGATCATGCACGAGGCGGGCGACCAGGGGCGGCGGGAGGCGGAAGCGGCGCGACGCTGGTGCCGGGAGCAGATCGCGCTTGCCTTGCGCGATGCCGTGGCTTCCCATGATGGAGTGAGGCGCCGCTCCTTGGGTGCCGCCTGATCGGAAAAAAGCCGCTTCTGATCGTCATCGCCGGTCCGAACGGCTCTGGAAAAACCACCGTCACCGGCTAGCTTCTGCGCCATGAATGGCGGGCACGACGTGCCGATCCCGAAGATCATCGCCCGCTATGGCCGCTCGATCGCGCAATTCGCGGCGGTCGCGGCGGAACTCGACCGGGTCTATGTTTACGACAATTCCGCCGAGGAGGCCGATCTTCGAGGCGCTGCGGCCAGGGAGCGGGGAGAGCCTCAACCCGCGCTGAAATGCGCGGCCAGGGATTTCAGCGTCGCCTCGAAAGGGATTTCCGGTCTCCATTCCAGCGCCGCCCGCGCCGCCGAGGCATCGCCGGAAGCTGATGGAATCTCCACCGGGCGCAGCCGGTCGGGGTCCGGCTCGATGCGGATATCCAGGCCAGAGGTACTTATCATCATGTTGAGTATATCTCCGATCCGGCGTGGTGTGCCGGAAGCGAGGTTGAGCACCATGCCTGGCGGCAGCGCGTCGAACCGCTCCAGCGCCAGCGCATAGGCACGCACCACGTCCCGCACGTCCAGGAAGTCCCGTTCGGGATCGAGATTGCCCACGCGGATCACCGGCTCCTGCGCTCCCGCCCTGATCCGCGCGATCTGGGCGGCGAAAGCGGGAAGGGCGAAATTCGCGGACTGGCCGGGGCCGGTATGGTTGAACGGGCGGAACCGCAGAACCCGCAGGCCCGCTTCCGCCGCCAGCGAGCCGAGGGTCAGATCCGCCGCGGCCTTGCTCGCCGCGTACACGGTCAGGGGTGCCAGCGGCGCCGTCTCATCAAGCGGCATGCCTGCCTTGAAGGAGGCTCCGTAGCAATCGGCGCTGCCGACATGGATCAGCCGGCAAGCCTGAACATGATCCAGGATCGCATGGGCGAGGTTGAGCGTGCCCCCCAGATTGACCGCGAAGGCGCGCCGGGCATCACGGCGGGATTCCGGCACCGAGGATATCGCCGCCAGATGCAGGCAGGCATCCGGCCTTGCCGATGTCACCGCATCTGCCACCGCGTCCGGATCGGTGACATCGAAGGGCTCCGTGTGCAGCGCGGCATTCGGGAAGCGTCGCCGCAGTTCCGCGACGAGATGGGTGCCGACGAAGCCGCCCGCGCCGGTGATTAGAATGCGCGACGGGATCAAGCGGCAAGCCGAGCCATGTCCGCGGCGACCATCTCGGCGGCGAGCTGCTCCAGCGTCACGGTCGGCGCCCAGCCGAGTTTATCGCGGGCCTTGCTCGCATCACCCTGCAGCACGTCCACTTCGGCCGGGCGCAGCAGGGCCGGATCGGTGCGCACATGATCATTCATCTCCAGCCCCGCCGCGCCGAAGGCGAGGGCGCAGAATTCCCGCACGCTGGCGCTGCGGCCGGTGGCGATCACGTAGTCATCCGGCTGGTCCTGCTGGAGCATCAGCCACATGGCGCGGACATAGTCCCGCGCGTGGCCCCAGTCGCGCTTCGCCTCCATGTTGCCGAGCCGCAACTCGCTGGCCTGCCCGGCCTTGATATGGGCGACGCCGCTCGTGATGCGCCGGGTGACGAACTCGATGCCGCGCAACGGGCTCTCGTGATTGAACAATATCCCCGAGGAGGCGTGCATGCCGAAGCTCTCGCGGTAGTTCACCGTCATCCAATGGGCGTAAAGCTTGGCGGCGGCGTAGGGGCTGCGGGGGTAGAAGGGCGTGGCCTCGGATTGCGGCATGCTGCCGGCGCGGCCGAACATCTCCGAGGAGGATGCCTGGTAGAAGCGCGCCCGCGGGCAGGCGATGCGCACCGCTTCCAGCATGGCCACCGCGCCCATCCCGGTCACCAGCCCGGTCAGCTGCGGCTGCTGCCAGGAGGTGGCGACGAAGCTTTGCGCCGCGAGATGGTAAACCTCGTCCGGTCCATGCGCCTCGATGATCCGGATCAGGCTGCCGAGATCGGTCATGTTGCCTTCGACCAGTGTCACCCGGTCCAGCACGCCGAGATAGCGCAGCCGTTCGCCGATCACGTCCGACGAGGCGGAGCGCCGCAGCACCCCCACCACCTCGTAGCCTTTGCCGAGAAGAAATTCGCTGAGATAAGCGCCGTCCTGGCCGGTAATTCCGGTGATCAATGCTGTAGGCATCTATCCTGTGACCTGAAAATGAGGGAATCCTGGCGGCGCGCGGGTTCTTTATCGTCCAAAAAATGGCGTATTTCCAGAACCCCTTCCACAACCCGCGTTAATTGACTAAGCGAAGAGGTCAATATCACTCAGTTTATGAGGATACTATAGAAGTGGATAACCAGCGGTTGAAAAAAAGAGCTGATTCTACTCGATGATCTGGGTCGACATCGAAGATTTGCTGGGATTTTTCTATGCGGGAAACCGCCCCAGCGGGATTCAGCGCCTGTCCTTCGATTTGTGCCGGGAACTGGTGCGGCTGGGCGAGGGCAGAGTGGGCGTATGCCGCCACGGGCCGGGGGAGAGCGGCTTCACCGTGGTGGACTGGCCGGAGACCGAGGCGCGCATCCTGCGGGCCACCTGCCACAAGGAGGAGCCGAGCCTGCCAACGCCGCCGGCGGAGCCCGCGCTGGTGGCCAGCCAGGTGCCGGAGGTCTCGGAATTCCGGCGCCGGCTGCGGGGCCTGCCGCTCGACATCCGCGCGCCGCTGATCGTGATGCGGCAGGCGGAGCTGCACGCGGCGCGCGCCCTGATGGATGTATTCCGCGCCCAGCTTCACGTGCTGCGCGCCCTGCGCGACCTCGCGCGCAACATCTGGCGCTGGGTGCGTCCGGCGCGCGAGCCGGTGCATATCACCGAGCTTGCCGTCGCCGAGCCGAACCAGCCGCCGCCGGACATGACGCCCCTGCTGGACCGGCCAGTCGCTTTCGCGCCAGGTGACATATTGATCTGCACGGGAGCCACCTGGCAGTTCCAGACCTACTATACCCTGATCGAGCGGCTGCGGCAGAACGGGGTGATCTTCGCCACCTTCGTGCACGACATGGTGCCGATCCTGTTTCCCGAATGGTCGGTGAAGCATACCACCCAGGCTTTTGAATTCTGGGCGCGGGAGGTTCTGCCGCGCGCGGACATCCTGTTCACCAATTCCAACGCCACGGCGCGCGATGCCGCCGAATTCGCCCGGCGCGAGGCGCTTTCCATCCCGCCGGCGCGAAAGCTGCCGATGGGCATGAGCTTCGTAGCGCAGCGGGACCTGCCGGCGCCGCTGCATCCGCGGCCTTTCGTGCTGTTCGTCTCCACCA
>DASTAF010000296.1:0-4619 GCA_035713005.1 Acetobacteraceae bacterium | reverse complement strand
CCGTGGAAATGCGCCATGGTCACCGGGCTGGAGAGATGGCTGTAGGTCACCCGCCAGTGCAGCTTATGGGTGAGGGTGCTGTAGCTGCCGGTCATGTGGCCGGTGCCCTGCGAGGTGACGCCCGGCGCGGGCGCCAGGGTGGCATGCAGCGGAATCACCTTCGCCGCGGCGGCGCCGGTGAAGGCGAGGAAAGCCGCCGCGCTGAGCGGCACGAGCTTGGATGTGGAAACACGCATGATGATCTCCGTTCCGTTGCCGGCATGATGCCGTAAGCGGGCATATAAGGGGTGATTGTGGCGACAAAAGGCGTCAGGGTGCCCTTGCGGGTTGCGCCGGCTGTTTTTGCGGCGCAGAACGGCGGACCGAGAAAATATCCCTCATTCCGCCATTGACCGAACCGTCCCTCATGGAAGCCAGCCGCCTCGCCGATGCCAGCCGCGCTTTGCGCCACATGTTCATCCGCGACCTCATCCTGTCCGCGAGCATCGGGGTTTACGCGCACGAGCACGCGGCGAGGCAGCGCATCCGGATCAATCTCGATCTCGCGGTCGAGGAAGGCGGGGGACGGGACGATCTTTCCCACGTGGTCGATTACGAGACCATCATCCGCGGCGTGCGGGCCGAGGTCGCTGGCCGCCATGTGCGTCTGGTGGAGACGCTGGCCGAGCGGCTGGCGGCGATCTGTCTCGCCGATCCGCGCGTGACGCTGGCCCGGGTGCGGGTCGAGAAGCTGGACATTTTCCCTGACGCCGTTTCGGCCGGAGTGGAGATCGAACGGCGCCGCCTGTAACGAAACTTCGGGCGCCTGCCCCTTGGCGTGATCCCTCGCCATCGCTAGGTTGCGGCGCGCTTCACCTGAACGGGATTTTTCATGACCGAGAACAGCTCCTACCGCCGCGTCCTGCTGAAGGTTTCGGGGGAAGCCCTGATGGGCCGGGGCGAATACGGGCTGGATACCGAAACCGTCGCCGCCATCGCCCGCGACATCCGGGACGTGGTGGCGCTGGAGGTCGAGGTGTGCCTGGTGATCGGCGGCGGCAACATCTTCCGCGGCGTCTCCGGCGCCGCCGGCGGCATGGACCGCGCCCAGGCCGATTACATGGGCATGCTGGCGACGGTGATGAACGCGCTGGCCATGCAGTCCGCACTGGAGAAGCTGGGGGTGGCCACCCGCGTGCAATCGGCGATCCCGATGGCCGCCGTCTGCGAGCCCTATATCCGCCGCCGCGCCGAGCGGCACATGGAGAAGCGCCGGGTGGTGATCTTCGCCGCCGGCACCGGCAACCCGTTCTTCACCACCGACACGGCGGCGGCGCTGCGCGCCATCGAGATGAAATGCGACGCGCTGCTGAAGGGCACCCAGGTTGATGGCGTCTATTCCGCCGATCCGCGCAAGGTGCCGGATGCCGAGCGCTATCAGGAACTCACCTATCTCGACGTGCTGGCGCGCGACCTTTCGGTGATGGACGCCGCCGCGATCAGCCTGGCGCGGGACAATGCCGTGCCGATCATCGTGTTCAACATCAACAAGCCGGGGGCCTTCGTCAGCGTCATGCGCGGCGAGGGGAAGTTCACCCGCATCATCGAGCCGAAGGGCTAGGGAGCCGAGCATGGCAGCCGATCTGGACGAACTCAAGACCGACCTCACCCGCCGCATGGATGGCGCGATGGAGACGCTGCGGCGCGAATTCAGCGGGCTGCGCACCGGGCGGGCCAATCCGGCCCTGCTCGATCCGGTGCGGGTCGAGGCCTATGGCACACAGATGCCGCTCAACCAAGTGGCGACCGTCGCGGTGCCGGAATCGCGGATGCTCACCGTCCAGGTCTGGGACCGTGGCATGGTGAACGCGGTGGTGGCGGCGATCCGCGATTGCGGACTTGGCCTCAATCCGCAGCCGGATGGCCAGATGGTGCGGGTGCCTCTGCCGATCCTGACCGAGGAGCGCCGCAACGAGCTGGCCAAGACCGCCGGCCGCTATGCCGAGGGCGGCAGGGTCGCCGTGCGCGGGGTGCGGCGCGACGGCATGGAGCAGATCAGGAACTTCCAGAAGAAGCACGAGATCAGCGAGGATCAGGAGCGCGACTGGGGCGCCCAGATCCAGAAGCTGACCGACAGCTACATCAAGCGCATCGACGATCTGCTGGCCGAGAAGGAAAAGGACATCAGGCAGGTCTGACCGCCATGGCCGATCCCGCCCCGCTGCCGAGGCATGTCGCCGTCATCATGGACGGCAACGGCCGCTGGGCGACCGCGCGCGGGCTGCCACGCGTCGCCGGTCACCGGGAGGGGGTGAAGGCGGTGCGCCGCTGCATCGAATCCGCGATCCGGCACGGCGTATCCTGGCTTACGCTGTTCGCCTTCTCCTCGGAGAACTGGCGCCGGCCGCAGGCTGAGGTGACCGATCTGACCACCCTGCTGCGCCATTATCTGCGCAGCGAGTTGAAGGAGCTGGCGGAGGCGGGGGTGCGGCTGACCGTGATCGGCGAGCGGGAGCGCTTCGGCGCCGGGCTGGAGAAGGAACTGGCGGCGGCGGAGGCGCGCACGGCGGACAATACCAAGCTCAACCTGGTGGTGGCGCTCTCCTATGGCTCGCGCAGCGAGATCGCCGGAGCCGCCCAGCGCATCGCGGAAGCGGCGAGGGCCGGCACGCTCGATCCCGCCTCGCTGGACGAGGAGGGATTCGCCCGCTTCCTCGCCACCAGCGGCATGCCCGACCCCGACCTGCTCATCCGCACCAGCGGCGAGCAGCGCCTTTCCAATTTCCTGCTCTGGCAGGCAGCCTATGCCGAGCTGATGTTCATCGACGTGCTGTGGCCGGATTTCGGCCCCGCCCATTTCGACGAGGCCATGGCCGAATATGCGAGGCGCGAGCGCCGCTTCGGCGCCCGCCCGATGCTGACCGGCCAGGCCGTTCGTTAGCTGATGGTGCCGGTTCCGCGAACCGCCGGAAGCCCTTCCAAATGGGGCGATCTCGGCATCCGCACCGCCTCCGCCCTGGTCATGGTGCCGGCGACGCTGCTCTGCCTCTGGGCCGGAGGACTGGCCTGGTTCCTGCTGATCCTGCTCTGCTTCGCCGGGCTGATCCGGGAACTGGCCCTGCTGGCGCCGAATCTCGACCATGCGCGGGAACGCCTCGGCTTCCTCGCCGCCGGATCGCTTTATTCCGTCATTGCCGGCCTGTCCCTGGTCTGGCTGCGCGGCCGCCCCGGCTATGGCTGGGACGACGTGCTGTTCCTGTTCCTGGTGGTTTGGGCGACCGATATCGGCGCCTATTTGGTCGGGCGGCTTCTGGGCGGACGGAAGCTGGCGCCGCGCATCTCGCCCGGCAAGACCCGGAACGGCGCCTGGGGCGGGCTGGCCTTCGGCATCATCACCGGAATCGCCATCGCCGCCGGCGCCGCCCATCCGCTGGTGGCGGATGCGACGATCGGCGCGGTTCCGGCCGCCGCGGTCATCAGCGTTGTGGCGCAGGCGGGGGATTTAATGGAAAGTGCGGTCAAGCGCCGACTGCGCGTGAAGGATTCGGGCCAGACGATTCCAGGCCATGGCGGGCTGTTCGACCGCCTGGACGGGATATTGTCCGCCGCCCCCTTCGCCGCGCTGATCGCCTTCGCCGCACAGGGAGGAATGCCATTATGGCGATGAAAACGATAACGATTCTGGGTTCGACCGGCAGCGTCGGCACCCAGACGCTCGATCTGATCGCGGCCACGCCGGAGGCGTTCCGGCTGCGGGCGCTGATCGCGGGCGGCAATGCGAGGCTGCTGGCGGAACAGGCGCGGCGCTTCCGCCCTGAGATCGCGGTGATCGCGGACGAGACCTGCCGTGAGACGCTCGCCGAGGCGCTTGCCGGGAGCGGCATCGCCATCGCCGCCGGCAGGCAGGCGGTGCTGGAGGCGGCGGCGCTGGAGGCGGACTGGACCATGGCGGCCATCACCGGCGTGGCAGGGTTGGAGCCGACCCTCGCCGCCATCCGCAACGGCCGCTGCGTGGCGCTCGCCAACAAGGAGGCGCTGGTTTCCGCCGGTGACGTGATGCTGGCGGCGGTGGCCGAGGCGGGGGCGACCCTGCTGCCGGTCGATTCCGAGCATAATGCCATCTTTCAGGCGCTGGCGGACGGCAACCGCGCCTCCCTGGAAAAGATCATCCTCACCGCCTCGGGCGGGCCGTTCCGCGATGTCAGCCCCGCCGAAATGCGCGATGTCACGCCCGAGCGGGCGCTGAAGCACCCGGTCTGGTCAATGGGAGCGAAAATTTCCATCGATTCCGCCACCCTGTTCAACAAGGGGCTGGAGGTGATCGAGGCGGCGCGGCTGTTCGGCCTGGATACCGGCGAAATCGAGGTGCTGGTGCATCCGCAATCCATCGTCCACGGCATGGTCTGCTTCGCCGATGGCAGCGTGGTGGCGCAGCTCGGTGCGCCGGACATGCGCATTCCCATCGCCCACACGCTCGCCTGGCCGAAGCGGCTTGCCACCAGCTCGCCCCGGCTTGACCTCGCCGCCGCGTCGCGGCTCGACTTCCACGCGCCGGACGAGGGGCGCTTTCCGGCGCTGCGCCTGGCGCGCGAGGCGCTGGTTGCCGGGCATGGCGCGCCGACGGTGCTGAACGCGGCCAA
>DASTAF010000295.1:0-2435 GCA_035713005.1 Acetobacteraceae bacterium | reverse complement strand
CGCAATATCCCGCTCCAGCTCCTCACGCGACTTTGCCTGCACGCGCGCGAGATCGGTTCGGCTTTCGCCGCGCGCCCGGCGCGCTTCCATGTCAGCCGCCGAAAAGCTGTTGATAGTGTCGTCGTTCCGCATCTCGTGCTCTCCTCATCGAGATTAGGCGCAGGGTCTGATCTCGGCGGGTAAAAATTATCGTTACGCACACCTCATCGATCATGCCGATAGCCAGCCAGCGGCTTTCACCGACCACAGTTTTCGCTGATCCGATCAAGTGCGGACCGGCGAACAGAATATCCGCATCAAGAAAATCAAGACCATGCTTATCGATATTGCCGAGGCGTTTTCCCTCGTTCCATTCGAAATTCATTGCAAAACCCTGCTGGTGGCTGCGTCCTCTGCAGACGCAAGCTCATGTTTACATTCATGATTCTCTCCTTCGCACCAGACTTGCGGGGTTCAGTCTTTTTGTATCTACGGTAGTAGCTATATCTGTAAGTAAGCGCAAGCACAATCAGCGCCCGTTAATTGAACCACTAAAAAAAATCCGTCATGGTCCGGCGCGCATGACGCCCGCCTTTTCCCATCCAACCTTCGCCGATCTCGCCCTTTCCCGCCATCTCGCCCTGGTGGCGGGGCTTGCCTTGTTCTCCGGCATCATCGTGCGGGTGATGATTGCGATCGGCGTGCCGGACAGGCCCGATGCCCGCAAGGCCCACAGCAAGGTCACGCCGAAATCCGGCGGCGTCGGCATCGTCGCCGCCTTCCTGCTCGGCATCCTGCTGCTCTACCGTTATGGCGAGGTTTCGCGGCTGGCCGCCCCCCTGTTCCTCGGCGTGATCGCGGCCTCGGTGCTGATCGCCCTGGTTTCGCTGCTCGACGACCTGTACGACTTCTCCTTCCTGGTGAAGCTGGCGGCGCAGCTCATCGCCGCCCTGGTCGCGGTGGCCTCGGGCCTGTCCACGACCCATCTCGCCTTTCCGGTCATAGGGATCGTCCGGCTCGGCTGGATCGGCCCCCTGCTCTCGCTGTTCTGGATCCTGTTCGTCACCAACGCGATGAACTTCATCGACGGGCTGAACGGGCTGGCGGCCGGCACCGCCTTCATCGCCTGCCTGTTCCTGGCGGGAGTCGCGGGGGCGCATGGCGGGTTTTTCGTCTACACCACCGCCCTGCTGCTGGCCGGCGGGGTGGCGGGCTTCCTGCCCTTCAACTATCCCCGCGCGCGCATCTTCATGGGCGATGTCGGCAGCCAGTTCTGCGGCTTCATGCTGGCCCTGCTCGGCATCGCCGCGATGCACGATCAGCACGTCAGCCTCTCCTTCCTGATCGTGCCGCTGCTGCTTTCGGGCGTGCTGCTGGACGTGGTTTTCACCCTGATCCGCCGCGCGCTGGCGGGAGAGAACCTGGCGCGGGCGCATCGCGGACATCTCTATCAGGTGGCGCACCGCTCCGGCATGGCGGACTGGCTGATCGCCCTGGTCTATTGGGGTTTCGCCCTGATCGGAGGGGCGGCGATGGTCGCCTTCCTGCACGCGCCACACTGGTGGAAGCTCGCCGCGCTGGTGACGCCCGCCCTTCCCTTCACCGGCTGGGCCTGGTTCGTCGCCCGCCGGGCTCGCCGGGCCGGTCTCGGCCCCTGGGGATGAAATTCAGGAAAATCATGGACTTTCAGCGCGAGCCGGGGTCAATATGCAGGGGCCGATCAACAAGGCGGTAAAAGGGAGAATACCATGAAACGGATCGCACTCGTCACCGGCGGCACCCGCGGCATCGGTGAGGCCATCAGCGTCGAGCTCAAGAAAGCCGGAAGGCACGTCATCGCCAGCTATGCCGGCAACACGGAAGCGGCGAAGGCATTCTCTGACGCTCACGGCATCGAGACCATGCGCTTCGATGCCGCCGACTTCGAGCAGTGCAGCGCGGCGGTGGCGGAGATTTCATCCGCGCACGGGCCGATCGAGATCCTGGTGAACAATGCCGGCATCACCCGCGACGGCACGCTGGCGCGCATGACCCGCGAGATGTGGGACGCCGTGATCGACACCAATCTCGGTTCCTGCTTCAACCTCAGCAAGGCCTGCTTCAACGCGATGCGCGAGCGGAAATTCGGCCGGATCGTCAATATCGGCTCGATCAACGGCCAGGCCGGGCAGTATGGGCAGGTGAACTACGCGGCGGCGAAATCCGGCATTCATGGCTTCACCAAGGCGCTGGCGCAGGAAGGCGCGCGATTCGGCATCACCGTCAATGCCATCGCTCCCGGCTATGTCGATACCGACATGGTGCGCGCGGTTCCTTCCGACGTGCTGGAGAAGATCATCGCGCGCATCCCGGTGGGCAGGCTCGGCCGCGCGGAGGATATCGCCCGCGGCGTGGTGTTCCTGACCTCGGACGAAGCGGATTTCATCACCGGATCGACCCTGTCGATCAATGGCGGC
>DASTAF010000294.1:0-4689 GCA_035713005.1 Acetobacteraceae bacterium | reverse complement strand
CCATCAGGCCGCGAATCGCCCGGAAGATCGCCCCATGCGCGACGATCAGCACCGGCCCGGGCCTTGCCAGGACGCGCGACATCGCGTGCTCCGCCCGGGCGGAAAGCTCCGCGAAGCTCTCCGCCCCCGGCGGCGTCACCTTGCCGTCCAGCCAGTCCTGGAACCAGGGCGCCAGCTTCTGGCCTTCCTGCTCGCCGAACCTCACCTCGCGCAGTTCCGGCTCGAAGCTCAGCGGCAGGTTCAGAACCTGGTTAACAATCTCGGCGGTTTCCCGCGCTCTTCCCATCGGCGAGGCGATGATCTCCACGATGCCGCGCCCGGCGAGGATGGAAGCGGCGGCGCGCGCCTGGGCGCGGCCCGTCTCGTTCAGCGGCACCTCGACCGCGCCTTGCGACACTCCCGCCGCATTCCAGTCGGTCTGGCCGTGGCGCAGATACCAGAAGCCGCGCCTCGGCAGGGGCATCAGGCGATGCCTTCCGCCTGCATGGCCCGCTGCACGGCCGGCCGCGCCCTCATGCGCTCATAATGCGCCGCGACGCCGGGGGGCAGATCGGCCGCCTTGCGCGCATCCGCCCAGAAGGAGACATAGAACAGCGCCGCATCCGCGACCGAGTAATGGCCGAGCAGCCATTCCCTGCCGTCCAGCGCCTTCTCCATCAGCGCGAACCCATCGGCGAAAATCTTCCGCCCCTCCTCCTGCACCTTTTCCTTGTCATCGGACGAGGGAGAAAAGCGTTCCGGGCGGAAGATGCGGGCAAAACCCTGCGCGTGCATGGTGCCATTGATGAAGGCCATGGCTTCCATGCCCCTCGCCCATTCCATCCTGTCCTCGGGAACAAGCCCCGCCTCGGGATTGGCGGCGGCGAGATAACCGGCGATGGCCAGCCATTCGGTCAGGATCGCGCCATCATCCAGCTTCAGGACGGGCACCTTGCCCTTCGGATTGATCGCCGTGAATTCCGGCTTCTGCTGCTCCCCCTCGCGCAGCTTGACCAACTGCGTCTCATAGGGCTTGCCGATCTCCTCGAGCAGAACATGGATGCCGACCGAGCAGGCGCCTGGCGAATAATAGAGCTTCATTGACGTGTTCCTGACGTTTCCTGTGGATCAATCGAAAAGCGAACTGACTGAGGTTTCGTCCGAGATGCGGCGCATCGCCTCGGCGAGCAAGGGGGCGATGGTCAGTTGCCGGAAGTTATGCGCGGGCGTGACGCCGTGATTGACCTGGATGCTGTCCGTCGTGGTGAGCATCTCGATCCGGCTCTCGCCGATCCGCCGCATGGCGTCGCCGGAAAGCACGCCATGGGTGACATAGCCGCTGACCGAGCGGGCGCCATTCGCGACCAGCGCATCGGCGGCATTGCAGAAGGTGCCGCCGGAATCGATGATGTCGTCGATCAGGATGCAGTCCCGGTCCCGGACATCGCCGATCACGTTCATCACCGCCGAAACCCCGGCGCGCTCGCGCCGCTTGTCGATGATGGCCAGATCGCGGTTGAGCCGCCGGGCGATGGCCCGGGCGCGGGTGACACCGCCGACATCCGGGGACACCACCATCACGTCGCGGTTCTGATAGCGCTCCTTGATGTCGCGGGCGAACAGGGTCTCGGCGAACAGGTTATCGACGGGGATGTCGAAGAAGCCCTGGATCTGTCCGGCATGCAGATCGACGGTGAGAACCCGGTGCGCCCCGGCCTCGACGATGATATTGGCCACCAGCTTCGCCGAGATCGGGGTGCGGGGGCCGGATTTGCGGTCCTGCCTGGCATAGCCGAAATAGGGGGTGACGGCGGTGATCCGGCGGGCGGAGCCGCGGCGGAGCGCGTCCATCGTGATCAGCAGCTCCATCAGGTTGTCATTGGCCGGATAGGAGGTGGACTGGATCACGAACACGTCCTCGCCGCGGACATTCTCCTGAATCTCGACGAAAACCTCCATATCCGCGAAGCGCCTGACGACCGCCTGGGTAAGCGGCAGGTTCAAGGTTTTCGCCACCGCTTCGGCAAGAGGACGGTTGCTGTTGCAGGCGATGATTTTCATTCGATTCTTCCGGCGGGTTAGGCTCGAGGCTGCGGTCCTGTAGCAATCGCCTTCTTCCATGTCCATGTTGCGAGGGTTGCCATTGCGCCGGAGCCGCCGGCGGAGCATATTGCGGGAAGAACGAGTTGAGGCCATGAGCCAGGGCATTTCGCTGAACCGGGTCGAACTTGAAGAAGCATGGCTGACCCACGCCGTCTGGCCTCGCCGGATCATCGCGTTCGTGATCGATCTGGTCGTCATCGGCATCATCGCCGCCGCCCTGGCCTGGACGATCTTCCTCTTCGGCGTGCTGACCTTCGGCCTCGGCTTCATCGCCCTGCACCTCATGCCGCTCGTGCCGCTGCTCTACTACGTCCTGTGGCTGCGGGCTCGTGCCTCGGCGACGCCCGGCCAGCGCCTGCTGGGGCTTTCCGTGCGCGACGATGCGACGCTGGGCAGGCCGAGCTTCGCCCAGGCGCTGGTCTGGACGATCCTGCTGGGGATCAGCTTCGGGCTGAGCTGCCTGCCCTTCCTGCTGGTTCTGATCACCAAGCGGCACCGGGCGGCGCATGACCTGCTGAGCGGCCTCGTGGTCGTCAATAATATGGCTCCGCCCCGGGTAATCCTGTAAAACCGGCTGATCATGAGCTACCGCACCCCGCACCGGCCCCACTTCTTCTACACCACGGCGCCCCTGCCCTGCCCCTATGTGGCCGGCCGCACCGAACGCAAGGTGGTGACGGAGCTTTCCGGCGTGACGGCTGAATCCATGCATGACCGGCTTTCGCGCGGCGGCTTCCGGCGCAGCCACAACATCGCCTATGCTCCCGTCTGCCCCGGCTGCCAGTCCTGCATCCCGATCCGCATCGTGACCGGCGCCTTTGTCCCGAGCCGGACGCAGAGGCGCATCGCCGCCGCCAATGCCGGGCTTTCGGTTGCCGAGATGCCGGCGCGGGCGACCACGGAGCAGTTCTACCTGTTCCAGAATTACCAGCAGGCGCGCCATGGCTCGGGCGACATGGCGACGATGAGCTTCTACGACTATCGCGCCATGGTCGAGGATACGCCCATCGAGAGCTGGATGACCGAGTTCCGGGACGAATCGGGCCGCTTGGTCGGAGCTTGCCTGACCGACCGGCTGGGCGACGGGCTGTCCGCCGTCTATTCCTTCTTCGCGCCCGACATGCCGCGCCGCTCGCTCGGCACCTATGCCATCATATGGCTGACCGGTCGGGCCAGGGAGCTTGGCCTGCCTTACATGTATCTCGGCTATTGGGTGCCGGAGAGCCGGAAGATGACCTACAAGGCTGGCTTCAGGCCGAGCGAGGTGCTGATCGCCGGAGTATGGCAGCCGATCGAAGAGGCGGCAGCATCCCTGCCTTCCTGCGTGCCGGCATACTGAATGGTCACTCACGGCCACGGCATCCGGCTGGCTTGATCCACCAGTTCATCCACCCATCTTCATCCATCCATCGTGACGACTGAGGCCGGAATGGCGCGCAGCCGGTCGTCGCCGCTATTCACGTCATGACAGGAGGGCCGATGCCTCAATCCCCCGCCAATCCTCCCATCGCCAACAGCCCGATCGGCCATGCCGCGCGGGGCGTGACATCCGCCCTGGTGGAATGGCCGCACTGGTTCACCGCCTGCGTCCTGATCATTGGCGCGATCATCATCGCCAAGCTGATCCACATCGTCCTGGTGCGGAGCGTGCCCCCCGTGGTGCTGAACCGCAGGCCGATCCTGAAGCTGCTGATCGGCCGCACCCGCACCGTCCTGTTCCTGCTGATCGCGGTGATCCTGCTGGGAGGAGTGGTTCCCGCCGCGCCGATAGGCCTCAAGGCTGAACACGCGCTGCTGCACATCCTCAGCGCCGCCTTCATCTCGCTGATCGGCTGGAGCGTGATCATCATCGTCGACGTCACGACGACCTACAAGCTGTCGCACCGGCCGGACAACATCCAGGACGACGTGGTGGCGCGGCGGCATGTGACCCAGTGGGAAGTGCTGCGGCGGGCAAGCCATGTGCTGACCATCCTGATCACCGTCGCCGCCGCGCTGATGGTGTTTCCCGCCGTGCGGGAATATGGCGTGAGCCTGCTGGCCTCCGCCGGAGCGGCGGGTCTGGTGGTGGGTCTCGCGGCAAGGCCGGTCCTGTCCAACCTGCTGGCCGGCATCCAGATCGCCATCACCCAGCCGCTGCGCGTCGAGGACGCGGTGGTGATCAACGGGCAATGGGGCTGGATCGAGGAGATCACCAGCACCTACATCGTGCTGCGGATCTGGAACTGGCAGCGCATGATCGTGCCGCTCTCCTGGCTGCTGCAGAACCCGTTCCAGAACTGGACCCGCGACAGTTCCGAGCTCATCGGCTCCGTGCATCTGCATGTCGATTACACCGCGCCGATCGATGCGCTGCGGAAAAAGCTCGACGAGATCGTGCACTCCACCAAGCTGTGGAGCGGCAAGGTGGTCGTGCTGCAGGTGACGCATGCGCTGCCCGCCACCATCGAGCTTCGCGCGCTGGTTTCGGCGCGCAACTCCGGCGAGGCCTGGGATCTGCGATGCCTGGTGCGCGAAGGGCTGATCGCCTTCCTGCAGGAGAATTATCCCGGCGCCCTGCCGAAGCAGCGGGTGGAGATCGAGGGGCAGTCCATGCCGGAAGAAGCC
>DASTAF010000293.1:0-2691 GCA_035713005.1 Acetobacteraceae bacterium | reverse complement strand
CCTGCTCTCGCCGATCCTGACCCCCGCCTTCACCACCGTGTTCGCGCATAAATATGTCGCGGTGAACTTCTTTGCGCTCTTTCATCAGATGCTGGTGATGGTGCTGCTGCCGCTCGTGATCGGCATCGCGGCGCGCTACGCGCTGGGGGTGAGGCGGATTCAGCAGGTGCAGCCGGTGCTGCCGATGATCTCGGCGCTGCTGCTCTACGCGCTGGCGCTCGGCCTGGTCGCCAAGGCACAGCCGGCGATCGCCCATAACCTCGGCTGGATACCCATCATCGCGGTGGTGACGTCGATCATCTGCGTCGTCAATCTCATTGTCGGCTATCTGCTGGCCCGCGCCCTTCGCCTGGACGAGGCGAATTCGCGCGCCATCATGTTCGATGTCGGCATCTATAATTCGGGCCTCGGCGCGGTGCTGGCGACCATCAATTTCGGCGCCTTCGCGGCGCTGCCGGCGCTGATGAACGCGCTGCTGAACATGATCATCGGCTCGATGCTGGCGAGCTATCTGGGCGGCAAGCCCATCACTCAGGAAGGCGCCGAACCGCTGCTGGTCAGGCGGGTCACGCCGCAAGTGGGAGCGGAATAAAAGAATGACGCGGAACTCCACCATCCATACCGGCCGGCACTTCCTGCAGATTCCCGGGCCGACCAACGTGCCGGACCGGGTGCTGCGGGCCATCGACATGCCCACCATCGACCACCGGGGGCCGGAATTCGGCCGCCTCGGCCTGGAGGTGATCGAGGGCTCCAGATGGGTGTTCCAGACCCGCAACCCGGTGGTGATCTATCCCTCCTCCGGCACCGGGGCCTGGGAGGCGGCGATTCTGAACACGCTCTCGCCGGGGGATCGCGTGCTGATGGCGGAGACCGGCCATTTCGCGACGCTCTGGCGCAGGATGGCGGAGCGGCTGAAGATCAACGTCGAGTTCCTGCCGGGAGACTGGCGGCACGGGGCGGACCCGGCCGCCATCGGGGCGAGGCTCGCCGAGGATCGCGCGCATGCGATCAAGGCGGTGATGGTGGTGCACAACGAAACCTCCACCGGCGTCACCAGCCGCATTCCGGAAATCCGCCGGGCCATCGATCAGGCGAACCATCCGGCGCTGTTCCTGGTCGATACCATCTCCTCGCTTGGCTCGATCGACTACCGGCACGATGAATGGGGGGTGGATGTCACCGTCGGCGGATCGCAGAAGGGGCTGATGCTGCCGCCAGGGCTGGGGTTCAACGCGGTTTCGGACAAGGCTTTGGCCGCCTCGCGCGCCAATGCCAGCCTGCGCTCCTACTGGGACTGGCACGAGATCATCGCTGCCAACCAGACCGGCTACTGGCCCTACACGCCCGCCACCAATCTCCTCTACGGGCTGCGCGAGGCGCTGGCCATGCTGCGGGAGGAGGGGCTGCGCAACGTCTTCGCCCGGCACGACCGCCACGCCGCCGCGACCAGGGCGGCGGTGCGCGCCTGGGGCATGGAGATTCTCTGCCTCGATCCGCGCGAATATTCCAGCGCGCTGACCGCCGTGCTGATGCCGGAAGGGCATGATGCCGACCGCTATCGCCAGGTGGTGCTGGATTCGTTCGACATGTCGCTGGGAACGGGGCTCGCGAAGCTGAAGGGCAGGGTGTTCCGCATCGGCCATCTCGGCCATTTCAACGACCTGACGCTGATGGGAACGCTGGCGGGAGTCGAGATGGGATTCGACCTGGCCGGGGTGCCGTACCGCGAGGGCGGGGTGGGTGCCGCGATGGCGGTTCTGAAGGGCGGGGACGAGGTTGCGGAGGCGCCGAAGGCGAGTGCCGCCGGCGGCTGAGCGCGGCCGCCGCCGCGAGACTTGATGGGGCTTCACAAGAAACCACGGAGGAAGCGCGATAATGTCAGTCACGACCATGGCGACGCCCAGAATCAAGCAGGTCCAGCGCACCGCGCTGACCATGCTCGTCATCTCCGGCTGCATCAATTATATCGACCGGGCGACGCTCGCGGTCGGCAATCCATTGATCCGCAAGGATCTCGGCCTATCGGTGGCCGACATGGGCTATCTGCTCTCCGCCTTCCTCTGGGCCTATGCCTTCGCGCAGCTTCCCATGGGGGCGATGGTGGACCGCTTCCGCCCGCGCATCCTGCTCACGGTGGGGCTGTCGCTCTGGTCGCTGGCGCAGGTGCTGAGCGGGCTGGTTGCCGGCTTCGGCCAGTTCTACATTGTCCGCATTGCACTCGGGATCGGCGAGGCGCCGCAATTTCCCTCGGCGAGCCGCGTCACCCGCGACTGGTTCAATCCGCGCGATCGTGGATTGTCCTCCGGGATCTGGAACACGGCGGGGCCGCTGGGCACGGCGATCGGCGTGCCGCTGCTCACCGCGATCATGCTCGCCGTCGGCTGGCGCTGGATGTTCATCCTGATGGGGATCGCCGGGCTGATCGTGGCAATGGTGTGGTTCACCATCTACCGTAACCCGCGCGACATCGCCCTGACCGCCGAGGAGACCGCCTACCGCACCGAGGGCGACCCCCCGGGCCAGCGCACCCAGATGACCTTCCGGGAGTGGCGGATGCTGTTCCGCTTCCGCACCACCTGGGGCATGATCCTCGGCTTCTTCGGCTGCATCTACATGACCTGGATCTATTTCGCCTGGCTGCCGGGCTATTTCGAGATCCAGCGCCACATGAGCGTGAAATATACCGGC
>DASTAF010000292.1:0-3101 GCA_035713005.1 Acetobacteraceae bacterium | reverse complement strand
GGCATCGCCACCGGGCGCATCCACGCGCGCGGCCCGGTCGGGCTGGAGCAGCTCACCACCTTCCGCTACGTCGTTCACGGCCATGGACAGGTGCGGCCCTGAGGCATCGGGTACTGCGGCATCGGGTACTGCCCGGAAGCCCGGGACGGCCCGACCCCCTGCCCCGCCATGGCGGCGGCAGGCGGCTCAGGATCGGCCTGCTCGGCGGCAGCTTCAATCCGGCCCATGCCGGCCATGCCCATATCGCGCGCGCGGCCCTGCGGGCGCTGCGGCTGGACCAGGTCTGGCTGCTGGTTTCCCCCGGCAATCCGCTGAAGCCAGGCAACGGCATGGCGCCGCTCGAACAGCGGCTCGCCTCGGCCCGGCGCATCGGCTCGGGGCGGCGGATCATCGCCACCGCCATCGAGGCGGCGCTCGGCACGCGCTATACCGCCGATACCATCGCCGCGCTGAAGCGGCGCTTCCCGCGCTGCCGCTTCGTCTGGCTGATGGGGGCGGACAACCTCAGCCAGTTGCCGCGCTGGAACCGCTGGCAAGAGATCGTGCGGGCGATTCCCATCGCCGTGCTGCCGAGGCCGGGCGAGACCCGCCGGGCGCTTGCCGGCCAGGCGGCGCGGATGCTTCATGCCGCCCGCCGCCCGGCCATCGCCGCGGCTGCCCTGGCGGATGCGGCGCCACCGGCCTGGACATGGCTGCCCATCCGGGAGAATTCTATATCCGCGACCGCGTTGCGCCGCGCCCGCGCATGCGCCTTTGAAGGAGAAAGCCCATAGCCCGCCCCCCCTCACGCTCGAAGCCGCCGGCAGGCCCGGCTCCGCGCAAGCGCGCGGCACCCCGCCGCGCTCCGAAGCCCGCCGAAGCGGCGCCGAAAGCCCCCGGCACGCCGCGCAAGAAGGCGGTGATCGCCGGGCCGCGCACGCGCAGGACCGCCAAGAAGCCCGAGACCAGCGCGCTCGACGCCATGCAGGCGGTGATCCGCAACAGCCTGGATGACGACAAGGCCGAGGATATCGTCATTCTCGATCTCGAGGGCCGCGCCAGTTTCGCGGACCGGATGGTGGTCGCCACCGGCCTCGCCGACCGGCAGATCAGCGCCATGGCGACGCATCTGGTCGAGAAGCTGGCGGAAACCGGCGTCAAGCGGGTGCAGATCGAGGGCGCCGCCGGATCGGACTGGGTGCTGATCGACGCCGGCGACATCGTGGTGCATCTGTTCAAGCCGGAAACCCGCGCCTTGTACGCCCTTGAGAAGATGTGGGGCGCCGATCTCGACGAGCCGAAGCCGCAGGAGCCGGAGACCGTTCCGGATGCCGGCGAGCCGGACGAGGCGGAATAGGGCTTGCGCCTGCTGGCCATCGGCAAGGGCGGGCGCGGACCGGAATCCGAACTTTTCGAGCGCTACGCGGCGCGGATCAGGCCGCGCCTGGAGCTGGTGGCGCTGGCCGACGGCACCGGCAGCCCCGGCGAGATCAGGCGGCGGGAAGGAGCCTCGATCCTCGGCAGGCTTCCGGCAGGCGCGCTGCTCGTGGCGCTGGATCAGGGCGGGCTCGCGCCGGACAGCGAGGGCTTCGCCGCCCGGCTCGCCTCCTGGCAGGCGTGCGGCAAGCCCCTCGCCTTCGCCATCGGCGGCGCGGAGGGGCTGGACCGGCCGGTGCTCGACCGCGCCGATGCGGTGATATCGCTCGGCATGCTGACCTGGCCGCACATGCTGGTCCGCGCGATGCTTGCCGAGCAGGTCTACCGCGCCCAGTGCATCCTGGCCGGGCATCCCTATCACCGCGCCGGCCGGCCATGACGCTCACCATTCATTGAAGTCGCGGCCCGGCCAGCCAATCTAGCCGCCATGCAGAATGCCCTCTCCGACGACAGCCGCACCGCCGGCGAACGGCCGCCTTCCTCCGAGGAAGGCAATGATTCGACCGAAACCCCGGTTCTCGACAGCAGCGAAAGGCGGCAGGCCGCCGCCCTCGCCGCGCCGCGCGCCCTGGTCATCCATGAAATCCTCCGCGAGGGGGGCGAGCGGGAGCTGGCCCGCACCGCCGGCGCCCTCACCCTTTCCGGGCTGGCGGCGGGACTTTCCATGGGCTTTTCCTTCCTCACCCAGGCGCTGCTGCGCTCGAGCCTGCCGGCGAGCCCCTGGCGCCATGCGATCGACAGTTTCGGCTACAGCATGGGCTTCATCATCGTCGTGCTGGGGCGCCAGCAACTCTTCACTGAAAGCACGCTGACGGCGGTGCTGCCGGTGTTTACCCGGCGCACGCTGAAATCGCTGATCGCGGCGGCGCGGCTATGGGCGATCGTGCTGACGGTCAATCTCATCGGCACCTGGGTCTTCGCCACGCTGCTGCTGCCCAGGCATCTCTTCACCGACCAGGTCACCGCCTCGCTCAAGGCGATCGCGATCGAATCCGTGCATCACGATTTCGGCCTCACGCTGCTGAAGGCGGTGTTCGCCGGCTGGCTGATCGCGCTGATGGTCTGGCTGCTGCCGAGCAGCCGTTCCGCCCGCGTCATCATCATCCTGATCATATCCTATGTGGTGTCGCTCGGCCGGTTCTCGCATATCATCGCCGGCTCCGGCGAGGCCGCCTATGCGGTGGTGATGGGCTTCGCGCCGTTCGGCAGCTATGTCACCGGCTTCCTGATCCCGACCCTGATCGGCAACATCATCGGCGGCGTGGCGCTGGTCTCCTTGCTCAATCACGGCTCGATCAGTGCCGAGATGGAGGGCAACGAGACGAAATACGCCAACCTGTAGCGGTCAGGCGGGGACGCCCTTGCTGGTCGAATACTCGAAATGCAGCGCCTCGTCGGGATGCACGATCGGGTGGATGGCGTGGGCGGCCATCGCCGCCTCGGCGAAGCCCTGCAGGATCAGCTTGAGCTTGCCCGGATAGGCGGCGACGTCGCCGATCGCGAAGATGCCGGGGATGCTGGTCTCGCAGGTGGCGGGGGTGACGGTGACGTGGTGATGCTCCAGCGCCATGCCCCATTGGGCGATCGGGCCGAGATCCATCGCCAGCCCGAAGAAGGGCAGCAGGATATCGGCGGGAAGATGCCGCGTCGCGCCGTCCAGATCGGCGACCTCGACTGAGTCCAGC
>DASTAF010000291.1:0-2190 GCA_035713005.1 Acetobacteraceae bacterium | reverse complement strand
CCGCATCTTTGTTACCGCCACAACCTCCGTCTATGCTCTCTATGTCGGCATAAGGGGCTGCAAGACCGTATGACGGAAGGTCGCGGCGCCCTGGTCGTGATCGACGTGCAGAATGACTTCTGCCCCGGCGGCGCGCTGGCGGTGGCCGATGGAGATGCGGTCGTGCCCGTCATCAACCGGCTCGCCACCGGCTTCGAGACGGTGATCGTGACCCAGGACTGGCACCCTGCCGATCATGCTTCCTTCGCCAGCCGGCACCCTGGGCGGAGAGCCTTCGAGGTAGTGGAGTTTCCCTATGGGCCGCAGGTTCTCTGGCCGGATCATTGCCTGATGGGCAGCGCGGGTGCGGAGCTGCATCAGGGCCTGCGCATCCCGCAGGCCGCGCTGATCCTGCGCAAGGGCATGCGCCGCGAGGTGGACAGCTACTCCGCGTTCCTGGAGGCGGACCGAGAGACGAGAACCGGGCTGGACGGCTATCTCCACGCGAGGGGAGTCGGGAGTCTGTATTTCTGCGGGCTGGCGACCGATTACTGCGTCGCCTGGTCAGCGCTGGATGCGCGGCGCCTCGGTTTTGCCGCCTCGGTGATCGAGCCGGCCTGCCGCGCGATCGACCTCAACGGATCGCTCGCCGCGGCATGGCAGGAAATGGCGGCGGCCGGGGTGGAGCGCCTCAGTAGCGTCTGAGCAGCGCCACCAGCCGGCCCTGCACCTTCACCCGCTCGGCGGGGACGATGCGCGTCTCGTGCCGGACGTTGGCGGGTTCCAGCGCAATGGAATTGCCGCGCTTGCGCAGGCGCTTCAGCGTCACCTCCGCATCGTCGATCAGGGCGACGATGATCTGGCCGTTCTCCGCCGTCTCGCCCTTGCGGATGATCGCAGTGTCGCCGTCCAGTATTCCCGCCTCGATCATCGAATCGCCCGCCACTTCCAGCGCGTAGTGATCGCCGGGGCCGAGCAGCGCCGTTGGCACCTCGATTTCGGTGGAATTGTCCCGCATCGCCTCGATCGGCACGCCGGCGGCGATCCGCCCGTAGAGCGGCAGCATGGTGGCGCCCGCCTTGCTCGCGGCGCGTGCTCCGGAAAGCCGCGAGGAGAAATCCCCATGGATCACGTTGGGGGTGAAGCCCGAGGCCGAACCCTTCGATCCGGACCCGTTCGAGGTGAAGCGGGCTTCCTCGGCACGGGCCTTCGTCATCACATCCTCGGGCAGGCGCAGAACCTCAAGCGCCCGCGCCCGGTGCTTGTGGCGGGCCAGGAAGCCGCGTTCCTCCAGCGCGCCGATCAGCCGGTGGATGCCGGATTTCGAGCGCAGATCCAGCGCCTCCTTCATCTCCTCGAAGCTAGGCGAGCAGCCGGTACGGCGCAAATGCTGGTCGATGAATATCAGCAAATCGTGCTGCTTGGGCGTGAGCATCCGGTCCTCCGGCTGAACCGGCGGGGATTCGCCGGAACAAAACGCTAACATTGCCGATGTTCTAGATATGTTTCCCGTATTCCGTCAAGCATTACTTGAGGCGGTGGTGTCAGTCGGCGGAAGTGAGGCGGAACTCGATCCTGCGGTCCCTGGCGAAGTTCGCCGGCGTCTTGCCCGGCGCGATGGGATGCTCGGCGCCATAGGCGGTGGCCACCACATGCTTCTTCGACACCCCATCCTTCACCAGTTCGTGCAGCACCGCGAGCGCCCGTGCCGCCGAAAGATCGAAATTATCCTTATAGGGGCCGCCATGGATGGCCGCCTGATCGGCGAAACCGTCCACGCTGAGCACCCAGTTCAGCTTGGGCGGAATCCTGCCCGCGATCTGCTTGATCGCCTTGGCGACATCGGCAATGCTTTGCTGGCCCTTTGGGGAAAGCGTCGCCTGATCGGAAGGAAACAGCACGTCGCTCTCGAAGACGAAGCGGTCTCCGACGATCTTGATGTTCTTCTGCCCGGTCAGGATCTGCCGCAGCGTGCCGAAGAACTCGCTGCGGTAGAGCTGCAGGTTCTGCACCTTGCGGGCCAGGGCCTCGTTGAGCTGGCGGCCGAGATCAGCGATCTGCACCTTCTCGGCCTTGTCCTTGCTGGCGGCGGCGTCCAGCGCCGCGGCGATGACGCGCAATTGCAGCCGCAGCGCGGCGATCTGCTCGTTGAGCAGATTGATCTGCTCAACCGCCTGGACGGAGAATTGCGTCTGCCCCGCGAGCTTCGCC
>DASTAF010000290.1:0-4204 GCA_035713005.1 Acetobacteraceae bacterium | reverse complement strand
GCCTCGGCACCGATACCCGCGCTCGGGCTGGGGCAGGGCGGCTGGCCCTCGCTCAGTCAGGCGCTGGTGCTGGGGCGGCTGCTGCTGCTGGCGGCGGCGCTCGGCCGCTTCGTGCTGGCGAAGCCGCGCGCCCGGACATTCGCCTGGATCGCCATCGCCATCTCGGAATTCTGGATCGCGCTCCAATGCTGGCAGCAGGAGATTTTTGGCGTGAACATATTCGGCGACCATCGCTGGCCGGATGGCGCCCTCACCGGCCCGTTCTGGGCGCCGCGCGCCGGGCCGCCCTACACCCACCTGCTGTTCGTGGTTATGCTGCCGGTCATCGTCTCGCTCTATGCGCGCGGAAGCGTCGTTTCGCGCATCGCCGCGGCGGTGATCGGCATTCTCGGCTTCCTCACCTCCGTCATGATCGGCCAGCGCATGCCCTTCCTGCTGGCAGGATTGGGGTTGCTGGTCACCGCCCTGTTCCTCCGCCCGGTCCGTCTTCCGGCCATCGTCCTCGGCCTGCTGGCCCTGGCCCTGATCCCCGCCATGAAGATCGTCTCGCCGCCCACCTTCGACAAGCTGGTGCTGGAAACGTCCCATCAGGCCGCGCATTTTGCCCAGAGCCCCTATGGGGAACTATATACCCGCGCCGCCGTGATGATCGAGCATTCGCCCTGGCATGGCTACGGGTTCAACGGCTTCCTGTATTTCTGCGGCCAAAAACACTTCGGCGGCGGCTTGCCTGCCTTGGGCATCGGCCCGACCTCGCTTGCCAAGGGCGCCTGCAACATCCATCCGCATAATTTCTATCTGCAGGCGGCGGTGGATGCCGGCATTCCCGGCCTGATCCTGTTCGCGGGAATGAACCTCGCCTGGCTGATCGCGCTCGCGCGCGGGCTCGCCCGCCGGCCGGATGCGCTGCGCCTCGGCCTGTTCATCGGCGTGCTCACCTATGCCTGGCCGCTCGCGTCGACCGATAATTTCGCCGTGCTGCCCATGGCCGGCTGGCTGTTCCTGATGCTCGGCTTCGGGCTTGCCCTGACGCCTTCTGGTCGGCCGGAGCCGCAATTCCTATATGACGCGCGACAAGCTGCTTTGGTGAATGGAAACCGCTATGACTGATCTCACTCCGGTAACGGTGCTGACCGGCTTTCTTGGCGCCGGCAAGACGACCCTGCTCAACCGCATCCTCACCGAAACCCATGGCAAGCGCTATGCGGTGGTGATCAACGAGTTCGGCGAACTCGGCGTTGATAACGATCTCGTGGTTGATTCCGACGAGGAAGTCTTCGAGATGAACAATGGCTGCATCTGCTGCACGGTGCGGGGGGATTTGATCCGCATCATCGGCGGGCTGATGAAGCGCAAGGGCAGGTTCGACGGCATCATCGTCGAGACCACCGGCCTCGCCAATCCCGCCCCGGTGGCGCAGACCTTCTTCGTGGACGAGGAGGTGAAGGCGAAAACCCGGCTGGATGCGATCGTGACGGTGGTGGACGCGAAGAACCTTCCCGCCCGCCTCGCCGACAGCCCGGAGGCGGAGGATCAGATCGCCTTCGCCGACGTGATCGTGCTGAATAAGCTCGATCTCGTCTCGTCCGAGGAACTGGCCGAGGTGGAGCGCCGCATCCGGGCCATCAACCGCTTCGCCGAGATCCATCACGCCACCCGCAGCAACGTGCCGGTGGAAAAGCTGCTCGGCCTGAACGCTTTCGACCTTCAGCGCGTGCTGGAGAGCGTGCCGGATTTCCTGGAGGAGGACAGCCATACTCATAACGAGCATCTGACCAGCCTGAGCTTCTCGGTGGACAAGCCCATCGATCCGGAGAAGTTCAACGCCTGGATCGGCACCATCCTCTCCACCAAGGGGCAGGACCTGCTGCGCACCAAGGGCATCCTGCACTATCCGAACGAGAATCGCCGCTTCGCCTTCCAGGCCGTCCACATGATGGCCGATGGTGATTTCATCGGCCCGTGGAAGGAGGGCGAGAAGCCGACCAGCCGGATCGTCTTCATCGGCCGCGACCTCAACCGTCCGCAGCTCCGCCGCGGCTTCGAGGCCTGCGTCGCCGCATGAGCGGAATTCTTCTGGAACAGCGGGGCCTTACCGGCGAATTCGGCGCCTTCATCACCGGCGCCGGCTTCGACCGGGAGGGGCGGCAAATCGCCTTCGCCACCGGCGATGGCCGGATCATCCTGCGCGCGGTCGAAGGCGATGAGTGGCAGGTGGTCGAGCTTCACGACGGAGCGGTGCTGGCGCTCGCCCCCGATGCCGCTCGACAGGGCTTCCTCACCGGCGGGGATGATGGCGCCTTCCGCCGCATCGCTTCCGATGGAGAGGTGACCGACATCGCCGATTTCGGGATGAAGTGGGTGGAGAACGTCGCGAGCTTCGCCCACCGCAAGACATCGCTGATCGCCTGCTCGGCCGGAAAGCGTGTTACTCTCTATGACGGCGCCGGAGGGATGATCCGCGACTTCACTCATCCCTCGACCGTCACTGGCATCGCCCTCGGCGGCAAGGGCAAGCGCATCGCCGCCTCGCATTACAACGGCGCCTCGGTCTGGTTCACCAGCTCGAAGGCGGAAAAGCCGCAGGGCCTGGAATGGAAAGGCAGCCATACCGGCATCGCCGTGCATCCCGATTTCGCCGCCGTGGTGACGGCGATGCAGGAGAACGCCCTGCATGGCTGGAAGATGCCGGACGGTCAGCACATGCGCATGAGCGGCTACCCGGCGAAATGTGAATCCCTCGGCTTCACCAGATCCGGCCGCTGGCTGGCCAGCGCCGGGGCCGACACCATCGTTCTCTGGCCCTTCTTCGGCGGTGGCCCGATGGGCAAGCCGCCGCTGGAGCTCGCCGGCGGCAACGGCGCCATCGTCAAGCGGGTTGCCTGCCATCCGCAGCACGAGGTGGTGGCGGCCGGCTTCGCGGATGGCGAGGTGGTGGTGGCGGATATCGCGCGCGAGCGCATCCTGCCGGTGGCGGAGCCGGGCAGGGGAGCGATTTCCGCCCTGTGCTGGAGCCCCGATGGCGGGCGTCTCGGCTTCGGCACCGAGACCGGCTTCATCGCCATCGTGGATTTCTCCGAGAAGAACACTGGTAAAGGCTGACTCATGGAAATCATCGGCCCTGGTGGGCTTTCCATGCCCAAGCTCGGTTTCGGCACCTGGCAGATGAGCGGGCGCGAGTGCCGCCATAGCGTCGAGCAGGCGCTGGCGCTCGGCTATCGCCATATCGACACCGCCGAGATGTACGGCAACGAGGAGGCGATCGGCGGCGCGCTCAGCGGATGCGGCCTCCCGCGCGAGGAGATTTTTCTCGCCAGCAAGGTCTGGCACGATCATCTGGAACCGGCGGTGCTGCGCCGTTCCTGCCATGCCAGCCTCCGCAGGCTGCGGACGGATTATCTCGACCTCTACCTGATCCACTGGCCTGCGCCGGGGATGAATCTGCGCGCCGCGCTGGAGGCGATGATGCGCCTCAAGGATGAAGGGAAGATCAGGCATCTCGGCGTCTCGAACTTCACCGTGGCGCTGATGCGCGAGGCGGTGGAGGGCATCGGCGCTGCCATCGCCTGCAATCAGGTCGAATACCACGTGCTGCTGGATCAGGGCGCGGTGCTGGATTTCGCCCGTGCCCATGGCATCGCCGTATCCGCCTATCGCCCGCTGGCGGAGGGCAGGTTGGGAGAATTTCCGGAACTCGTCCGCATCGCCGCCAAGCACGGGGCATCCGTGCAGCAGATCGCGCTGAAATGGCTGCTCGATCAGGAGATGGTGGCGGCAATCCCCAAGGCCGCGCATGAAGCGCATCAGAAGGCGAATCTGGCCGCGCTTTCGATCACCCTCGATGACGAGGACCGTCGGGTGATCGCGGCCTTGCCCAAGGATCAGCGTCTGGTCGATCCGAGCTTCTCGCCGAGTTGGGACCCGCCTCGCGCCCGGGCTGCCTGATCCGCGGATGGCCAGCCTCTCGGTCCTGGGGGTCGCCAAGCATTTCGGCCAGGCAAAGGTACTGGAGAGCGTAAATTTCACCGTCGCCTCCGGGGAGGTGCTGGCGGTGCTGGGTGCTTCCGGCAGTGGCAAAACCAGCCTGCTGCGGCTGATCGCCGGATTCGAGAGGGTGGATGGCGGGAGCATCGAGATCGGCGGCGAACAAGTTTCCGGCCTGGCGCTGCATGTGCCGCCCGAAAAGCGGCGCGTCGGCTATGTG
>DASTAF010000289.1:0-2839 GCA_035713005.1 Acetobacteraceae bacterium | reverse complement strand
CTCGCGCCGCTGGGCGGCATGGGCCTCGGCGGCGAGGCTGTAGGCCTCGTCGATCAGCGCGGCGTCGAGCTTGGGGTCATAGGCGCCGATCCGCGAGATCAGCGGCGCGATCTCGTGATGGAGAACCGCGGCGCCGGCGGCACCGCCCTCCGGCGCCCGAAGCATCCGGCGGGAGGCCTCTATGACATTCCATCCCGCCATGAACTACTTTTCCTGCTTCAGCGGCGGGGTGGTCTTCCGCCGCCCAATTCGGCCTCGATGGCGGCGGCGATGTCCTCGGAGGTCATTTCCTCGGATTCGGCGGCCAGGGCGGCGGCCTCCTCCTCGGCGGAAACATCCTGCAGGCCGAAGATGTTCTGATCGGTCGGGATCAGGTCCTGCACTTCCTCGTCCGCGGGCTCGGGGTCCGGCACGCGGGAGAGCGACTTCACCAGATCCTGCTCCAGATCGCCGAAATCGACCGATTCATCGGCGATCTCGCGCAGGGCGACGACCGGGTTCTTGTCGTTGTCCCTGTCGATGGTGAGCTGCGCGCCACGGCTGAGATTGCGCGCGCGCTGGGCCGCCAGCAGCACCAGTTCGAAACGGTTCGGGACCTTGTCGATGCAGTCTTCGACGGTTACGCGGGCCATGCCATCTACTCCAGCAGATTCCGTAAATGGACATAATAGGAGTTGCTGCGCTGCAAGGCAAGCTCAGCCCTTGTTCCAGCGCGCGATGCCCTGCCCTGCGATTCCATCAAGCAATCGCGCGGCCCCCAGATGCAGGAGAGGATGCACCCAGTCGGGCGCGATGTCCAGAACCGGGCGCAGCACGAAGGCCCGCTCATGGGCGCGGGGATGCGGCAGGATCGGCGGCGGATCGCGCCTCACCAGCCCGTTCAGCTCGATCAGGTCGAGATCGAGCGTCCGCGCCGCGTTCGCCGCGCCGCGCTCGCGCCCGAAGGCCGCCTCGATGCGGTGCAGCGCCGCGAGCAGCGCCCCCGGCTCCGCCTCACCTTCCAGCCGCGCCGCGCCGTTGCAGTAATCGGGCTGCTCGGCGCGGGGGATGGGCGCGGTGCGATACCAAGAGGAAAGCGCCTCCAGCCGCAGGCCCGGAAGCCCGGCCAGCGCATCGGCGGCGCGGGCGCAGGTTTCATCGGGCGGCGCGCCGTCCGGCCCGGGCAGATTCGCCCCGATCGCGACAAGGATCATTGCTTCTGCCCTATCATTTTTCGTAAGATGTTGCTAATTTTATCGACTACCTATCGCCTGGTCTCATTTAATTCGCGGTTTCATCTGAAGGGTATTTGTCCATGCTGCGTTTCCATCCGCAGGAAAAATCCGCCTTGTTCATCGACGGCGCGAATTTATACGCCGCCTCGCGCAGCCTTGGCTTCGATGTGGATTACCGGCGCCTGCTCGATTATTTCAGCTCGCGGACGAACCTGATCCGCGCCTATTACTATTCCGCCCTGCTCGACACCGAGGAATATTCGCCCCTGAAGCCGCTGACCGACTGGCTCGCCTATAACGGCTACACGCTGGTCACCAAGCCGGCCAAGGAGTTCACCGATGCCACGGGCCGGCGGCGGATCAAGGGCAACATGGATATCGAGCTGGCGATCGACATGCTGGAGATGGCGCCGCATCTCGACCACGCCATCCTGTTCTCCGGCGATTCGGATTTCCGCCGCCTGGTGGAGGCGGCGCAGCGGCGCGGGGTGAGGGTTTCGGTGGTCTCCACCATCAAGACCTCGCCGCCGATGATCGCGGACGAGCTGCGGCGGCAGGCCGACCAGTTCGGCGAGCTTTCCGAGATCAGCGCCGAGTTCACCCGCCGGCAGACCGAGCCGAGGCAGCGCCCGGCCAGGGCCGAGAGCGAGGCGGAATAGCTTCGTGATCAGGGCGCCGGGGCGGGACTGCCCTCTCTGCCCCAGGCTGGTGGCCTTCCGGATGGAAAGCCGCGCCGCCCACCCGGACTGGCACAACGCCCCGGTTCCGGGCTTCGGCGCGGAATCGGCACGGCTGCTGATCGTCGGGCTGGCACCCGGCCTGCGCGGCGCCAACCGGACCGGGCGCCCCTTCACCGGCGATTATGCCGGGCATCTTCTGTATGAAACCCTGCTCCGCTTCGGCTTCGCCGCCGGCGAGTACCGGGAAAGGCCGGATGACGGGCTGACGCTGAAGGATTGCCGCATCGTCAACGCGGTGCGCTGCGTGCCGCCGGAAAACCTGCCGAAACCCGTCGAGATCCGAACCTGCAACCAGTTCCTGATCCCCGAATTCGAGGGGATGAGGCAGCCGAAGGCGGTTCTCGCCCTGGGCGTGGTCGCGCATCAGGCGGTGCTGCGGGCGCTGGGGCTCAAGCAGTCCTTCGCGAAGTTCCGCCACGGGGCCGTGCATGAACTGCCGAACGGGGCGATCCTCGCGGATAGTTTCCATGTCTCGCGCTACAACACCAATACCGGCCGGCTGACCACGGAAATGTTCTGCGATGTCGTCGCCCGAATACGGCAGCGGCTTGATCAGCTGTAGCGTTCCTCCAGCCAGGGATCGCCGTGGTTGTTATAGCCGCGCACTTCCCAGAAGCCGGGCCTGTCCACGGTGGAGAATTCGATCCGCCGCACCCATTTCGGCGATTTCCACAGATAATAGCGCGGGATCAGCACCCGCAGCGGCCCGCCATGGGCGCGCTCGATCGGCCTGCCCTCCCATGTGTGGACGAGGAAGCAGTCCTCGCCGGAGAACTGCTCCAGCGTCACGTTGGTGGTGTAGCCGTCATGGGCGTGGAACAGCACGTGCCGGACCTCCGGCCGCGGGCGCGCGAGTTCGATCAGCGTCCGCGTCGCGATGCCCTG
>DASTAF010000288.1:0-6192 GCA_035713005.1 Acetobacteraceae bacterium | reverse complement strand
GCGAGCGCGTTCAGCACGAAATATTTCAGCCCCGCCTCCGCCGAGCGGACATCGTCACGGGCGAAGGCGGCGGTGACGTAGAGGGCGATCGACTGCACCTCCAGCCCCACATAGAGGGTCAGCATGTCTCCGGCCGAGACCATCACCAGCATGCCGATGACCGAGAACATCACCAGGATCGGGAATTCGAAGCGGGCGATGCCGGCGCGGGCGTTGAAGTCGATGGAGAGCAGCAGGGTGCCGATGCCGCCGAGCAGGATCAGCACGTCGGAATAGCGGGTGAATTCATCGGTGAAGAACAGCCCGCCGAACACGTAGCCATCGGGAGCGGCGAAGATCAGCCTCGCCGCGATGATGAAGGCGAAGATGGCGCCGATCGAGCTGGCGAAGGAATGGTCCCGCCTCGCCACCACGCCGAATACCAGCAGCCCCATGCCGACCACCGCCAGGAAGACCAGCGGCGCCATGGTGTAGAAAACGATCATGCTCTGGCTCATCGAGCCGGCGAAGCTGGCGCTCATCGCGACGCCTCCATGAAGGAATGATGCGCCTGGTGCTGAATGAGCGCCGCAAGATGGGCATGCACCAGGGCCTGGACGGAGGGGCCGAAATAATCGGTCAGGAAGCCGGGGATGAAGCCGAGCGCGAGGACCAGGCCGGCGAGCGGCGCCAGCATCAGCCATTCGCGCGGGCGGATATCGGGCGCGCCCGGAGAAACGGCACCCAGGGAAGCGCCCCTGAACCGGTCGTACAGGATGCGCCGCGTCATCACCAGCATGTAGGCGACGCTGAGGATCATGCCGGTGCCGGTGAGCAGCGCCACCCAGAAGTTCACCTGGATGGCGCCGATCATCACCAGGATCTCGCCGACGAAGCCGGATGTGCCGGGCAGACCGACATTGGCCATGACGAAGAGCACGAGGAGGGTGGCGAAGACCGGCATCCGCGCCGCCAGCCCGCCGAGCCGGGCAAGCTGCAGGCTCTCGCCGCGCGCGATCAAAACGCCGGCGCAGAGGAAGAGCGCCGCGATGACCAGCCCGTGCGAGATCATCTGGAACAGCGCGCCCTCGATCCCGGCGAGGGTGAAGGTGAAGATGCCGACGACGATCAGCCCCATATGCGCGACCGAGGAATAGGCGATCATGCGCTTCATGTCGGTCTGCGCCAGGGCGGCGAAGGAGATGTAGATCACCGCCATGATGCCGAGGGCGAACATCAGCGGCTCGAAATAAATGGATGCCCGCGGCAGCATGGGCAGCGAGAAGCGCAGGAAGCCATAGGCGCCCATCTTGGAAAGCACCGCCGCGAGCATCACCGTGCCGGGCAGCGGTGCCTCGCCATAGGCATCAGGCAGCCATGTGTGCATCGGCCAGACCGCTGCCTTCACCCCGAATGAGGCCAGGAAGGCGATGAACAGCCAGCGCTGCACATGCGAGGGGATGGGGGTGCGCATCAGCACCGCCATGTCGGTGGTGCCGGCATTGTGCCACATCCACACCAGGGCGACGAGCATCAGCATCGAGCCCGCCAGGGTGAAGAGGAAGAACTTTACCGCCGCGAAGATGCGCTGTTCCCCGCCCCAGATGCCGATGATGAGATACATCGGGATCAGCACGCCCTCGAAGAAAATGTAGAACATCAGAAAGTCGAGCGAGGCGAACATGCCGATCGTCATCGCCTCCAGCAGCAGGAAGGCGGCCATGTAGTCGCGGACGCGGCGGGTTTCGGTCCAGCTCGCCAGCACCACGATCGGCGTCAGCAGCGCGGTGAGGGCGATGAAGAACACGCTGATGCCATCGACCCCGAGCCGGTAATCAACATGGAATTCCGGCAGCCAGGCCATCACCTCGTTGAACTGGAAGCCTGGATCGTGCCGGTTGAAATCGGCCAGCATGACGATGGCGAGGATCAGCACGATCAGGCTGGTCCAGAGCGCGATCCAGCGGGCATTGCGCGCGACGGCGGCCTCGTTGCCGCCCAGGGTGAGGACGAGCACGGCTCCCGCGAAGGGCAGCCAGATCAGCAGCGACAGGATGGGAAAATTCATTATCCGCCGCCTTCAGCGCAGGATCAGGAACAGGCTGAGCAGGACGAGCAGCCCGATCAGCATGACGAAACTATAGACCGCGATCGAGCCGGTCTGCAGCCTGACCGCCTGGCCGGAGGCATCGGTGGTCAGGCGGGCGACGCCGCCAGGAATCCCGTCGATCATCTGCTCGTCCCCGACATGCCAGATCAGCCGCGCCAGCCGGAGCGCCGGGCGCACGAAGATCGCGCCATAAAGCTCGTCGAAATACCACTTGTTCAGCAGGAACTGATAGACGGGCTGCGCACGGCGGGCCAGCAGGATCGGCCAGCCGGGCCGGACGATATAGAAGACATAGGCGATGCCGAGGCCGAGCACCCCGGCCAGCAGCGGCAGATGGTCCGCCCAGGGCGGGATGTGGCGAAAGGCGGTCATCACGTCGTTGCCCGGCGGCAGGGTGATGCTGCCCTTCCAGAAGCTTGCAAAGCCGCGACCGATGAAGACCGGATCGAGCAGGAAGCCGATCACCAGCGAGCCGATGGCGAGCGGGATCAGCGGCCCCAGCATCACCCAGGGCGATTCATGCACATGCGCCATCACTTCGCGCTCGCCCCTTGCCTCGCCATGGAAGGTGAGCAGGATCAGCCGCACGATGTAGAAGGCAGTGAGCCCGGCGCTGAGCGTGCCGAGCCATGCGCCGGCCAGGGCGGCGCCGGTATGCTCGGCGAAGGCGGCGGCGATGATCGCATCCTTGGAATAATAGCCCGCGAAGGGCGGAATGGCGGCAAGCGCCAGCGCTCCCGTCCACATGCAGACATAGGTGACCGGCAGGCTGCGCCACAATCCGCCCATCCTGCGGATGTCCTGCTCGCCCGACATCGCGTGGATGACGGAGCCGGCGGCCAGGAAGAGCAGCGCCTTGAAGAAGGCATGGCTGATCAGGTGGAAGATGGCGGCCGGAGCGGCACCCACCCCTGCCGCGAGGAACATGTAGCCGAGCTGCGAGCAGGTGGAATAGGCGATGATGCGCTTGATGTCGTTCTGCACGCAGCCGATGGTAGCGGCGAAGAAGGCGGTGAAGCCGCCGATCACGGTGATCAGCGTCATCACCGTCGGCGCCAGCGAGAACACCGGCGACATGCGCACCACCAGGAACACTCCGGCGGCCACCATGGTCGCGGCGTGGATCAGCGCGGAGATCGGCGTCGGCCCCTCCATCGCGTCGGGCAGCCAGGTGTGGAAGAAAATCTGCGCGGATTTACCCATGGCGCCGATGAAGAGCAGGAAGGAGATCACTTCCAAAACCGGCAGATCGGCACCGAAGAGGTGATAGTTCACCCCCACCACATGAGACGCGGCTGCGAAGATCGTGCCGTAGGAAACGCTGCGGAACTGCATGTAGGTCAGCACGATGCCGACGGCGAAGAACAGATCCGCCACGCGGTTGACGATGAAGGCCTTGATCGCCGCCTCGTTTGCCGCCGGCCGGTCGTACCAGTAGCCGATGAGCAGGTAGGACATCAGCCCTACTCCCTCCCAGCCGAAGAAAAGCTGCAGGAGGTTATTCGCCGTCACCAGCATCAGCATGGCGAAGGTGAAGAGCGAGATATAGACGAAGAACCGGGGCATGGTCCGGTCATCCGCCATGTAGCCTACGCTGTAGATATGGATGAGGCAGGAGACCAGGCTCACCATGCCCACCATCACGAGAGTGAGCGGGTTCTGCGCCAGCGCCCAGTGGGGGGTGAAACGCCCGACCGCGATCCAGTCGCCCAGATAGACCACATGGTCCGGCACCCCATAGAGGAGGTGGCGGAAATTGGTGGCGATGCCGGCGATGGCGGAGACGATCATGCCCAGCACGCTGAGGCCGACCGAGGCCTGCCGCCCGGCGAGTGGCCGCGCGAGAGCCGCGAGAATGGCGCCGACGAGCGGCGCCAGAACAGCGATTGCAGTCAGCATGGCGGGTTCCTAGCCCTTCATCAGCGTGACATCCTCGACCTGGATCGAGCCGCGGTTGCGGAAATAAACCACCACGATCGCCAGGCCGATCGCCGCCTCCGCGGCGGCGACGGAGAGCACGAACATCACGAAGACCTGCCCCACCATGTCGTGCAGCGCCGCCGAGAAGGCGATGAAGTTGATGTTCGCCGCCAGGAGGATCAGCTCGATCGACATCATGATGACGATGATGTTCTTGCGGTTCAGGAAAATGCCGAAAATGCCGATCACCAGCAGCAGGCCGCCGACGATCAGGTAGCGCGACAGGCCCCCGGGAAGCGCCATTTGCAGCATCAGACGATCTCCTTCTTCGGCGCGGGTTCGGGTGGCCGGGGAATGGAGGCGCCCGCGCCGAGCCCCACCTTCACCATGCTCAGCGAGGCCTCGATGGTCCGGGCATGCTGCGCGTCGATGTCCTGGCGCTTCAGCAAAGGATTTTTCTTGTCGGAATGGGTGAGCACGATGGCGCCGATCATCGCGATCAGCAGCAGCAGGGAGGTGAGTTCGAAGAGGAAGATGTATTTCGTGTAGATGAGGTCGCCGAGCGCGGTGGTGTTCACCACATGGGTGGGCATGGGCGCGAAGCGCATGAGACCGGCGCCCGGGGTCACCATCCAGTTCGTCACGATCAGGCCGATCTCGACCATAAGGATGAAGCCCACGGCGAGGCCCACCGGCGCGTAGCGCTGGAAGCCTTCCCGCAGCGCGGTGAAATCCACGTCCAGCATCATCACCACGAACAGGAACAGCACCGCCACCGCGCCGACATAGACGATGACCAGCACCATCGCCAGGAATTCCGCCCCGGCGAGGACGAAGAGCGCGCCGGCATTGATGAAGGCGAGGATGAGGAACAGCACCGAATGCACCGGGTTGCGCGCGGTGATGACCATGCAGGCCGACAGCAGCAGGATCGCGGAAAACACGTAGAAGGCAATGTCAGCGACGATCATCCTGCCGCCTCCTTTCTCTCGTTTCAGGCATCACACGGTCCCGCTTCTACCGATAAGGCGCATCAAGCTCCAGGCGCTTGGCAAGCTCGGGCTCCCACCGGTCTCCGTTCGCCAGCAGCCGCTCCTTGTTATAGAGAAGCTCTTCCCGGCTTTCGGTGGCGAATTCAAGATTCGGCCCCTCGACGATGGCATCCACCGGGCAGGCTTCCTCGCAGAGGCCGCAATAGATGCACTTGGTCATGTCGATATCGTAGCGCGTGGTCCGGCGCGAGCCGTCGGCGCGCGGCTTGGCCTCGATGGTGATGGCCTGGGCGGGGCAGACCGCTTCACAGAGCTTGCAGGCGATGCAGCGCTCCTCGCCGTTCGGATAGCGGCGCAGCGCATGCTCGCCACGAAAGCGCGGGCTCTGCGGGTTGCGCTCGAACGGATAGTTGATCGTCACCTTGCGCTTGAAAAAATACCGCAGGGTCAGCGTCATGCCCGAGACGATCTCGGCGAGCAGGAAGCTCCGCGCGGTCCGGTCCAGTCCAGCCATTCTCAATATCCCGCCTTAGGCATGAGGCAACCATCCAAAGATTTCGAGCGCGCCCGCCACCACCACAAGCCATACGAGCGATACCGGCAGGAACACCTTCCAGCCCAGCCGCATCAACTGGTCGTAGCGAAAGCGCGGCAGGGTGGCACGCACCCAGATGAACACGAACAGGCACAGCAGCACCTTCAACAGAAACCAAATCGGCCCGGCAATCCAGGTGAAGGGAATGAACGGGATGGGCGAAAGCCAGCCGCCAAGGAACAGGATGGTGGTGATCCCGCTCATCAGGATCATGTTCGCGTATTCGCCGAGGAAGAACAGGGCGAAGCTCATAGCGCTGTATTCGACGAAGAAGCCCGCCACGATCTCGCTCTCACCCTCCGGCAGGTCGAAGGGCGGACGATTGGTCTCCGCCAGCGCCGAGATGAAGAAGATCACGAACATCGGCAGCAGCGGGATGGCGAACCAGATGTGGCGCTGCGCCAGCACGATGGCGTTCAGGTTGAGGCTGCCGACGCAGAGCAGCACGGTGACGATGACGAAGCCCATCGAGACTTCGTAGCTGATCATCTGGGCGGCGCTGCGCAGCGCGCCGAGCATCGCGTATTTCGAGTTGCTCGCCCAGCCCGCGATGATGATGCCGTACACGCCCAAGGACGAAACCGCGAACAGGTACA
>DASTAF010000287.1:0-4683 GCA_035713005.1 Acetobacteraceae bacterium | reverse complement strand
CGGCCAGGGTAAATCTGGCCAGTGTGCTATGGTCGCAGGGGGCGCTGGATGCAGCCAGGGCAAGGGCGGAGGAAGCCGTCGCCGAGATTCCGGCTCTTGCCGAAGCCTGGGTGATACTGGGGGCGATTCAGTTGGATTCCGGTTTGCCTCTGGAAGCGGTGGAGGCTTATGCTCAGGCTTCGCGCCTGAAGCCGGATCTTGTTGCGGCGCGGGCGGGGCATGCGGCTGCCTTGCTTGCGGCGGGAGATGCTGCCGCGGCATGCAATGTCGCCCAGGCAGCGCTGGCTCAGGACCCTACCAATGCGCATGCGGCCGGCACGCTAGGTATTGCCCTCGCTACCCTTGGCGAGACTGAGGCCGCGATTGTCGTGTATGATCACGCTGTTCAGGTTGATCCCTGCAATGCCCGTGCCCGCCTTAATCGCGGCAATGCGAAGCTCGATCTCGACTTGATCGATGCCGCCGAAGCCGATATGCGGGCGGCAATTACGCTCGATTCTGCGCTGAAGGAGGCTCATGCAAGCCTTGGCTTCCTGCTGACCTTACAAGGGTATCTGCCGGAGGCTATCGCCGCCTGCGAAGCGGCGCTTGCGCTTGATGCCGAATTCGCGGTTGCTCATTGGAATCTTGGCGTGGCGGCACTGCTGGAAGGCGACTTCCAGCGAGGATTCGCGGAATATGAATGGCGGAAGCGCCATCCGGTATTTGGCCGCGACTTCATTCGTGGGACACAGCCGGAATGGACAGGCGAGCCGCTGGAAGGCAGACATCTGCTCGTGCGGGCGGAGCAGGGGTTCGGCGACACGATCATGCTGGCGCGGTTCCTGCCGCTTCTCGCAAGACAGGCTGCCCGTGTCACCCTGCATTGCCCCCGCACTGTCATGCCTCTTCTCGGGAATTTGGGCATCGGACTGGTGCCGCTCGATGAACCGCCGCCACAGCATGACCTCATGGTCGACCAGATGAGCCTGCCGCTCCGGCTTGGCATCACGGAAGCTACGATACCGGACCGAATCAATTATCTCACTGCCGATCCCACGCGCGTTGCGCGCTGGCAGGCCATGCTGCCATCTCGTCTTGCAAGGCGGGTAGGTCTGGTCTGGGCTGGCAATCCCGCTCATAATAATGACCGCCGACGCTCGCTTCCCAATGGCGCGCTAGCGCCGCTGCTTGGCCTGACGGATATCCATTTCGTTTCTCTGCAAGTGGGTGCTCGCGCCGGAGAATATCCGATCACGGATATCTCGCCTTTGCTCGTCGATTACGCCGAAACGGCCGCCGTCATCGCCAATCTCGATGCGGTGGTGACGGTAGATACATCAGTTGCGCATCTTGCCGGGGCAATGGGCATTCCCTGCCACGTGCTTCTCTCCTTCGCGACAGACTGGCGCTGGCAGTTGCGCCGCCCGGACTCGCCTTGGTACGCCTCGATCACCCTGCACCGCCAGGCTGATGCTGGCGACTGGTCCGGACCTATCGGTTCGGTGATGGCGGCGCTTTCCCGCGCCGAATCAGGATAGACGTTCTGGCCGTGCCATGATCACATAATGCTCATCCGGCGCCTGCAGAGCTGGTCCGGGGATGAACCCCGTCTCAGCCAGCCATTTCCGCAGAGTCGCTGATGGAATGCGCCGCGCCAGCGGCGCCCCCATCAGCCCCGCACCTTCGGGGTCATATTCGGCGATCAGCATGAGAGAAGCTGCCTGCATCACCGCCCGCGCCGAGCGCAGAACTCCGCGCGGATCGGCCGCGTGATGGAGCGTATCCGTAACCAGCACCCGGTCGGATGGGTCAAATACCGGGATCGGCATCTCTGCCAGTTGGCACAGAGTGATGATGGGAAGGGTTTCCCTCGCTGCCGCCCTGGCAAGATAGGCCAGTGCCGCCTCATTCGAATCAACCGCCAGCACCATCCCGCCGGGTGAAACCATCCGCGCGTAGACCAGGGTCAACGCGCCGCTCCCGGCACCGATATCGAGAACCCGCATGCCTGGAGCAAGCCCGGCATGAGCGGCCCAAGGCACTGCCAGATGTGCCTTTCGCGCCTGGCGCCCGACCAGCCGGGCAAGATCCTGGCCACTGTTCTCTTTCTCCGGCTCTTGTTTTTCATGATTCATCTGTCATTCCTACGCCCGAACATGATGGAACTACCTGCGATGCGATACTCTCAGCCGCGCCCGGGGCCCCTATGATCCTGAACATGAGCGAGGCGGGGCAGGGGCCGGCCCTTATCCTCCTGCACGGCCTGTTCGGGGCGGGCAAGAATCTTGGCGCGCTGAGTCGAGGGTTGACGGACCGGTTCCGCGTCCTCTCGCTCGACCTGCGCAATCATGGCGCCAGCTTTCATGCTTCTCCCATGGATTACGAGACCCAAGCGCAAGATGTCATCGAGACGATGGACCGCGCCGGCATCGGCGAAGCCATGCTCATAGGCCATTCCATGGGCGGCAAGGTGGCAATGCGGCTGGCTCTCGACCATCCGGATCGCCTAACCGCGCTGATCGTGATGGATATCGCGCCGCTCCCCTACGCCCATGCCTATGGCAGTGAACTCGATGCCATGCGCAACCTGCCTCTTGCACCCGGCCTGACCCGCCAGCAGGCGGATGCCGCCCTGGCACGGGACATGCCTGACCCTGCGCTGCGCTCCTTCCTGATGAACAACCTGATCCTGGGCGACGCGCCGCACTGGCGGCTCGGGCTGGATGAGATCGCCGAGGCGATGCCGGATATACTGGACTGGCATGACGCCACCTCCCCTCCCGCCTACCGAAAGCCGGCGCTATTCCTCTTCGGTGCCAAGTCCGATTATGTCGGTGCTGAAGGGCAGAAGGCGATTCGAAAGCAGTTTCCCCATGCCGAGCTTGTGCCGGTTCCCAATGCCGGACATTGGCTGCATGCCGAGCAGCCAGGCGCGGTGCTGGCCGAGATCAATCGGTTCCTGCGATCGGCCTTATAATGGAAGCGGCGGAATGAGCGTTCAATCCAACCACCGGATCGACGACCAGCGGCTTTGGACGACGCTGATGGAAATGGCGCAAATCGGCGCTACTCCGAAAGGCGGCGTGAACCGTATCACCCTGACCGAGACGGATCGCCTGGGGCGACGGCGGTTCCAGGACTGGTGTGAGGCGCTTGGCCTTGCCGTGCGCACCGACTCCATGGGCAATATGTTCGCCCGCCGCGAGGGGCGGGATGCCACGCGCAAGCCCGTCCTGTTCGGCAGCCATCTCGACAGCCAGCCCACCGGCGGCAAGTTCGACGGGGCGCTGGGCGTAATCGGCGGGCTTGAGGTCATGCGTACGCTGAACGATCTCAACATCGTCACCGAGGCGCCGCTTGAACTGGTGAACTGGACCGATGAGGAAGGCACGCGCTTCGGCCGCGCCATGATGGGCAGCGCCGTCTGGTCCGGCGTGCTGCCGGAAGGGCAGGTGAAAGCACTGCGTGATGCCGAGGGCATCTCCGTGGATCAGGCGCTGGAGGCGATCGGCGCGGTGGGCGAGGAACCGGCGACCCTGTTCCCTGCCGATTCCTATTTCGAACTGCATATCGAGCAGGGGCCGATCCTCGAGCGCGAGGGTTGCGAGATCGGCATCGTCACCGGCGCCCAGGCGATGGTCTGGTTCGAGGCGGTGCTGACCGGACAGGAAGCTCATGCCGGCACCACCCCGCCCTCTGCCCGGCGCGATGCGCTGGCCGGGACCGCGCGCATTATCACTCTCGTCGATGAGTTGATGCGCGAGCGAGGCGAATCCGGGCGCGGCACGGTCGGGCGGCTCACCGTCTCGCCCAACTCACCGAACGTCATCCCCGGCGAGGCCCGCTTCACGGTTGAATTCCGCCATCCGGACGATGCCGAGATCGCGGGCTTGGCCGAGTCCTTTCCTCGTCAGGCGCAGGAAATTGCCGAAGCGGCGGGGCTTTCACTGACCCTCACGCCGGTATTCCGGGTCAAGGCGATCGGCTTCGATCCCGAATGCGTCGGTCTGGTGCGGGATGCCGCGAAAAAACTCGGTTACAAGGCGCGCGAGATGGTCTCGGGCGCTGGGCATGACGCGGTGCATGTGGCAACGAGGCTGCCCACGGCGATGATCTTCACCCAGTGCAAGGACGGCTTGTCGCATAACGAGGCGGAATCGATCCGCCCGGATGATGCCGAGGCCGGTGTGCAGGTGCTGCTCGAGGCGGTTCTCGCCCGCGCCAGCCGAAAATAACAGAACGTCAGGACAATCGAAGGGAGACTGAAATGGCTGTCAAAGTCGCGATCAACGGATTTGGCCGGATCGGCCGGCTGCTGCTGCGGGCGATGGTCGAGAGCGGCCGCACGGATATCGAGCCGGTGCTGATCAACGATCTCGGCAGCGTCGAGGATAATGCCCACCTGTTCCGCTACGATTCCGTTCACGGCCGGTTCCCAGGCGAGGTGAAGGTAGAGGGCAACGCGCTGGTCATCACGCTGAACGGCCGCACCTACGGGCCGATCAGGGTTTCCGCCGAGCGCGACCCCGCGAAAGTACCACTTCAGGGCGTCGATGTGGCGATGGAATGCACCGGCCTGTTCACCAAGCGGGAGGCGGCGGCCAAGCTGGTCGAGGCAGGCGCCCGCAAGGTGCTGATCTCGGCTCCCGCCGACGGTGTGGACGCGACCATCGTGTTCGGCGTCAACCAGAATGTCCTGAC
>DASTAF010000286.1:0-2366 GCA_035713005.1 Acetobacteraceae bacterium | reverse complement strand
GAGGATGAGCTGGGATATATGGACCGGAGCGAGGACGGGATGGCGGCGGACCGACCAGGGCCTGAGGCTGGAGGCATGCTGCGGCGGGTGATCATCGCCTCAGTGATCGGCAACGGGCTCGAATGGTTCGACTTCGTCTCCTACGGCTATTTCGCCGGCGCCATTTCCAGGGCCTTCTTTCCCGAGAGCGGCAATCTCTCGCTCCTGCTGACCTATGCGACCTTCGCGATCGGCTTCATCGTGCGCCCGGTGGGCGGCATCCTGCTCGGCGCCTATGCCGACCGGCACGGGCGGCGGCGCTCGCTTGCCTTGCTGATCGCCATGATGGCCTTCGGCACCCTGACCCTGGGCGTGACGCCCTCCTTTGCCGCCATCGGCATAGCGGCGCCCTTGATCGTCGTGCTCGGGCGCATCGTGCAAGGCATCTCGATCGGCGGCGAGTTCGGCAACGCCACGGCCCTGCTGGTGGAATACGCCCCGCCCAACCGGCGGATGACCTTCGGCAGCTTTCAGATGTCCTCCCAGGCGCTGGGCCGGGTGCTGGCGGCGGGGATCGGGCTGATCGTGATCACCGGCCTGCCTCCGGCGGCCATGCATCACGGCGCGTGGCGTATCCCGTTCATCATCGGCGCGCTGGTCGGGCCGTTCGGCTTCTACATGCGCTACCGGCTGGCGGAATCGCCGGAATACAGGCAGCTGGAGGAGCATACGGCGATCGAGCGCGCCGGTCGCGGAGGTGCTGCGGCATTACTGGCTGCCGCTGGTCTGCGCCCTCGGACTCACCGTCATCGGCACCTCGCTCACCTATATCTGGAACACCTATCTCCCCGTCTATGTGGTCCGCCAGCTGCATCTGCCGCTCTGGGAGGATCTGCTGGGGGTTGTAGTAACCTCCGGCATCGACATCGTGGTCTGCGTCCTGGGCGGGTGGCTTGCGGACCGGTTCGGCGCCTGGCGGATGTTTTTCCTCTTCACCGTCATCTCGGCGCTGATTTCCTACCCGTTCTTCGCCTATGTGCTGGCGGCCCCCAGCTTCGGGCGGCTGTTCACGGCGCAACTCGTGGTGCTGACGGTGATGGGCCTGCTGCAGGGTTCGGGGCCGGGCCTCTATGCCTCGATGTTCCCGGCGGCGGTGCGATCCACGGGCATGGCCATCTCCTACAATGTCGCGGTGACGGTCTTCGGCGGCTTTTCCCCGCTCACCGTGACCTGGCTGATCGCGGCGACCGGCAGCCGGATGATGCCCGCCTTCTACATCATCGCTGCCGCGGCGATCTCCCTCATGGTGGTAGGCAGCACGGCGGGACATGTGCGGCGGCTTGCCGTGCCGAAGCCCGCCTGATTTTTGCAAAGGGATAGGTTCATGTCGCCTGACGATCTCTCCACTCTGCTGCCGGACGTGGCCGCGCGCGCAATCGCCACGCGGCGGGACCTGCACCGGCATCCGGAACTGGGACTGACCGAGTTCCGCACCGCCAGCATCGTCGCGGAGCGGCTGAACGCGCTTGGGCTCGAGGTGAAGCTGGGCCGCGAGGTGATGGACAGCGCGAGCCGGGTCGGCCTGCCGCCAGAGGCGGAGCTGGATCGCGTCTATAGAAGCGCCGAGGCGGCTGGCGCGCCGGCGCAGTATCTGCCGGCGCTGGCGGGCGGCCATACCGGGGTGGTGGGGGTGCTGAAAGGCGCCGCGCCCGGGCCGGTGATCGCCCTTCGCGTCGATATGGACGCGCTGCCGATCCTGGAGAACGACACCCAGGCGCACCGCCCGGCGCGGGAAGGCTTCGCCTCTGCCCGGCCAGGCGTGATGCATGCCTGCGGGCATGATGGACATACGGCGATCGGGCTCGCGGTGGCGGAGGTTCTGGCGGGCGCCCGCGACCGGCTGCGCGGCACGGTGAAATTCATCTTCCAGCCCGGCGAGGAAGGCGGGCGCGGCGCCCTGCCGATGGTGAAGGCGGGGGTGGTGGACGATGTCGATTACTTTATCGCGATTCATCTCGGCACCGGGGTGCCGAGCGGCGTGTTCCGCCCGGCGGTGCGCGGCCATCTGGCGAGCGTGAAGCTGGACGTGACCTTCCGCGGCAAGGCGGCGCATGCGGGCGGCAGGCCGGAAGAAGGCCGCAACGCGCTGCTCGCGGCATCGAGCGCCGTGCTCGGGCTCTACGGCATCTCGCGCCACCATGCCGGCCGGTCGCGGGTGAATATCGGCACGCTGCGGGCGGGATCGGGGCGGAACGTGATCGCCGACGAGGCGGTGATGCTGATGGAGGTGCGCGGCGAGACCGAGGAGATCGCCGATTACATGCTGGCGCGCGCCGAGGCGGTGCTGAAGGGCGCGGCGCTGGCCCAGGATGTCGAGCTGGAGATCA
>DASTAF010000285.1:0-4770 GCA_035713005.1 Acetobacteraceae bacterium | reverse complement strand
TCATCGCGCCGCTCCGCGTTCCAGCACGATCTCGATCCGGCGGTTCAGCGCGCGGCCCTGCGGCGTGGTGTTCGGCGCGATGGGATCGGCATCGCCCCGGCCCTCGGCGGCGATCCGGCTCTGATCGCCGATGGAGCGATCCAGCACGGAGGCGGCGGCCTTCGCCCGGTCCTGCGAGAGCACGAGATTGCTCGGGAAGCGCAGGGTGTGGATCGGCTGGCTGTCGGTATAGCCGATCACCCGCACCTCGCCGCGCTCGCGGGCGAGTGCCGAGCCGATCTTGCCGAGCAGCGGCAGCGACGCCGGTTCCAGGGAGGCGCTGCCGGAGGCGAACAGTCCGGCATTATTGATCCGCACCACCGGCGCGTTGATGGTGCCGAGCACGCTGACCTGCCCGGCAGCGACTTCCGGGGCAAGGAAGCCGCGCAGCCGGTCCAGCACAGTGGGTTGCGGGGCGACCGCCGGCGGTGGCGGGGCGACCGGCCCGGTACGGATGATTTCCGGCATCCTCGCGGGCCTGGCTGCCAGGGCCTGCTGATAAAGCGCCGAGGAGTGTCCGGCCAGGGAATAGTCGGAGACGGCATAGATGATGGCCAGCATCCCAAGCGCCGCCGCCGCGGCGACCCAGACCGGCAGCACGGCGCGGCGGGGACGATAGGGCGCCGCGATTCCCTGCCAATGTGGCGAGAGCCCCGCCTCTCCCGGCGGGCGCTGGCGCCGGATCGTGGCGTAAATTTCCTCGCGCAGCCGGTCGATCTCCGCGGGGCCGCGCGGGCTCAGCCGGTAGCGGCCCATGTAGCCGAGCGAGAGGCAGAAATACATCAGCTCCAGCACGGCCAGATAACCGCCCGTGTTCTGGCGGATCTGGTTGAGGATGTCGAAGAAGCGCTCGCCGGAGCGCACCTCCTGATGGAAGGTGGAGACCAGCGAGCGCGCGGCCCAGGAGCCCTGGCTGCCCCAGGGGGTCGCCAGCACCACATCATCGAGGCTGGCGCAGAGGGCGTAATGCGCCGGGCGAAGCTGCTCGACCGGGATGCCCGCCGCCCGCGCTTCGCTCTCGAAGCGGCGCAACGCCTGCACCGCGCGCTCGCGCAGCTCTCCCGCATCGGGCATGCGCAGCGTGTTGCGCAGCCGCGCCAGCAGTTGCAGCAGGGGTGCTGCGGCAACCAGCAGCGGCGAGCCGCCCATGCTCAGCGTTTCAGCGCCGGATTGAGCGGGCACCGGCGCCGCCTCGGGCGGGGCGGTTTCCATCGGCGGCGGGGGCGCCCGCCTGCCGCCCGGCGAGGGGCGGATCACCGTGCGGTCGGAATCGTCGGGTTCGGCAAAGGGATTGTCGCTCATCCGCGGATCGCCCAGAGTTCGAGCTTGAGGCCGGGGAAATCGCCCGAGACATGCAGGGCGAAGGCGCCGGAATTCTGCATCTGCTGCCAGTGCGGGCTGCCCCGGTCCAGCTCGAAATAGGTGGCGCCCGCATAAAAGGGAATCTGGCGCGGGGCAACCGGCAGGGCGCGCACCGCGATGCCGGGCAGCGCCACGTTCACCAGCTCGCGGATATGCTCCACCGCGCCGATCTTCACCTGCGCCGGAAACAGGCGGCGCAGGGTTTCCGCCGGCACGTCCGCCTGCACCGAGAGCACGAAATTCGCCGCGCGCAGGATGGAGCGGTCGTTGATCGGGCCGACATGCACGCCATGCCGGCGCTCCTGCAGCGGGATTGCCACCGCATTCTGCTCGATCACCGCGGAGAGGGCGCGCCTGAGATCGGCCACCACCGGGGCGAAGCTGCGCTGCAGATCCTCGTGCCGGTAGCCGGGATAGGCGGCGGGGCGGCGCGTGCCCTCCATGAAGGTGGAGAATTCCCCCGCCATCTGCACGAAGGCGGAATAGAGCGTTTCCGGATGGATCGCCGCCGCGTCCGCCCAATGGCCGAGCAAAGCCTGCCAGCGGTTGATCGCCTGCAGCAGCATGAAATCCGCTACCTCCGCCACCCCGCGCGAGCCCGGCGCGTTGACGCGGGCGGCCAGCGCCTCGCCACGCTGATGAATCATGCCGGAGAATTCGGTGATCAGCCCGGCGAGCGGGGGCGCGGCGTGGCAGACCAGAGCGGGCGGAATCCAGCGCTCGTCCAGCGTCACTCGCCGGTCCGCCGAAACCTCGGTGATGCGGGCCACCGGCAGGCAGAGATAGCCGGCGCGGTCGTCGCCATCCAGGAGATAGCGCAGCTTGAGCCGCCCGATCACCAGCTCCGCCGGTTCCGGCGAGGCGGAATGGGTGTCGAAAGCCTCGAAGCGGGCGGCACGGTAGCGGCCCTCGGTGCTGCCATCCTCGGCGGCGATCTCCGCAGCGCCCGGCTGGCGGACCGGCAGGGCGAGATGCACCAGCACGTTGCGCGCCGCCTCCGGCACGTCGAGCGGAGCGGGATGGTCGGCCTCGCCCGGTAGGGAGAAGCCGGTGCCGTCCTCGAACACGCCCGCGGCCTCGGCGAGGGCAAAGCGCCCGGTGGCCAGCAGGTCACGGTTCACCACCATCTGGGTGAAGCCGAACGGATAGGGCCGCAGCCCGGCCACGCGCCCGCGCAGTTGCGCCTCCAGCCAGCGGTCCTGCTGCTGGAAATGCTGGGAGCGAAGGAACATTCCCTCCTGCCAGACGATCCTGTTGGTCCAGCTCATCGCTCGCGCGCCTCCGCCTCGGCCAGGGCGCGTTCATAGGCGCGGGCGAAGGCCCGGCCGAACACGCTATCGAAATCATCCGCAAGGCCCCGGCTGATCTCGCCATGCAGCGCCTCGAAGGCATCGAAGGCACGGGCGCGGCGCTGAGCAGGCAGCAAAGCGCGGGCCTGCTCCGCCTGATCCCGCAATTTTGCCGGATCGAGCCGGGCGAGCAGGGCGCGCACCGCCTCCTGCATGGCGTTCATCGTCGCCAGCTCATGCAGGCGGATATCACGCAGCGCATCGGCGATGGCCGGGCCCGCCTCCATGTCCGTCCGCCGCCCGAGGCCGAGCAGGGCGGAAAGCGCGTCATCGTCATCGGCGGAAAATTTGAGCGGGTTGTTGCCCCGGGCGCGGATCATGGTCTGCTCGATGCGGAATTCTCCCTTGACCGAGGCGCGCGCGATCATCGCCTGGCGGAGGCCGGAGACCAGGGCGCGGAAGGCTCCGCCCAGCCGGCGCATGAAATCCTCGGGGTCATCCGGTCGCCCGGACATCCCCGCCGCTTCGAGGAAGGCGGCGAGGAGATCGCCTTCCGCAGTCACGGGAGGAACCGGCGGCACCGGCTTTGGCGGTTCGGGCGGCGGTTTCGCCGCGAAGGAGCCATCGAGGTCCCAGTCATCCGGCAGCAGCCTCGGCGCGGCGGGGGGCGGGTGGAAGGCATCCATATGGGCGGGGGAATGATCGGGCGCCGAAGGCGGACCGAAAGGCGGCTCCTCCGGGGCCAGCGGATCGAAATCCCCCGGCAGGGCGACATCCTGGCCGCCGAACCAGGAACCCGGCGTGGCTTGCGGAGCAGGCGCGGGAGCGGCGAAGGGATCATCCTTGAAAGGATCGATGAAGGCATCCCTCCGTCCCGGATCCCCCTGGCGGATGGGTGGCGCCTCCTCGATCCGGGCCTCGATCTCATAGGCGCCGAAGCGCAGCCTGTCACCGTCATGCAGGGCGCGGGGCGCAGCGGGGCCGATGGGTGCCGGATCGGCGTTCAGATAGGTGCCGTTGGTGCTGATATCGGCGACCTGCCAGGAGCCGGACCGATAGGCGATGACGCAATGGCGCTTCGAGAGCACGCGCTCCGGGTCGGGCAGCACCCAGTCATTGTCCGGCCCGCGCCCGATGCGGAACTCGCCGCCCTTGAGCTGGCGCGTCTCCGGCACTGCCCCTTCGGGGCAGCGCAATATGCTCAGGCTGAGCATTATGCCTCGTCCATGGCGGCGATCCGCCCGGCGCCCCCGGCCGCGATGTCGCGCGCCGAAACGAGGAAGCGGCCAAGGCGGGCGGTACGCTTCGACGCCTCGCCGCGCACCGCCGCCAGCGCCACCGCCCCCGCCACCGCCAACCCGGCGAGATGCGGGGCAGGGGGATTGGGCGGCGCACCCGGCGGGCCGAGGGTAGGGCCCGACCAGAAGGCGCCGACGGCGGCCCAGGCTTCCGGGCTCTGGAACCCGATTTTCCCGGCCAGTTCCATCGCGGCGCGGCGGCTTTCCTCGCTTTGCGAGCGGACCCAGGATTCGGCGGCCTCGCGCGCCATGCGGTCCGGCTCCGGCAGGTCGTCCCGCGCGGTATGGAGCGCGCACATGCAGGCCCACCAGACCGCCTCCCGCCGCGGCAGCGCATGGGCGTAGCAGCGCGCCGCCTCGATGAGGAAACCCGCCGAGACGAGGCGTTCCGCGATGTCGGGCATTTCCATGTGGGGCATTTCCGAGGCATTGCCCAGCGCCGCCCGCGCCTCCGGCGGAAGCGCCGCCCGGGAGAGAATCTCCCGCGCATCCGCATCTCGTAGCTTGTTCGCGGCGGCCATCAGTTCACCGTCACCAGCCCGCCCTTGAGAATCAGCATGCCGTCGGCGCTGATCTTGGTGATCGGCGCCTCGCCCTGCAGCATGGCCTGGCCGGCGAGCTTGATCTGGATGGCGGTGAGCGTGATTCCGGCATTGTCGATCTTGATGGAGCTTTCGCCCACCTTCAGCGTGATCGACTGCATCGACTGGTGGAGCACGTCCTGCGTCACCTTCACGGTCTGGGTCTTGGCCACCGTAACAGCTTGCGCCCCGTCGATGGTG
>DASTAF010000284.1:0-6729 GCA_035713005.1 Acetobacteraceae bacterium | reverse complement strand
GACAGCATCAACCCAGCCTGCCGCCGCCGCCGATCTGATTTGCCGCACAGCGACATCCAGGTGCAGATCCGGCTCGATCTTCATCCTGGGAGGCTTCGCCCTATAGAGGCAGCGGGCCGGATCGTCCGCGTCAATGACATCAGGCGGCGCCATCACGCACCATTCAGGCCGTGCAGCCAGAGCCGCTCCCCAGGAAGCAAGCCCGGCTTCGCCGGTGTTGATCTCCTGGCCGCTGCCGACCAGGGCGATGATCACCGCCCAATCCTGATGCCGGCGCATAATGTCGAGGAATAAGCCGGCTTCACTATCGTCCAGCCCGAATTTGCGACGACCGAACTCCGCGTCCCAAGCGCGCTGTGCTTCATCGAAGACGATCACATGCTCATGCGGAGGATCGGTTCGCTGCACATTGTCCCGAAGAAATCCAAGTAGCGGCTGCACGGCACTCTCGACCCGATGCCGCGCCATTCGCAGGCTTGTGTTTCCATTCTCAGCCGCATCCCGCGCCAGGGCTTCGCGCAAAACATGCACAAGCGGCAGGTTCCCGGTCAGAAAGGCGGCATCCTGCTCGGTCTGAAACACGGCGTTCAGTCCGCAAAGGGTTTTGCCAGCCCCAGGAATGCCGGTGATGAACAGCACCGTGTGATGATTGCCGGCCCTGGCGGCGGCAATCGCTTCATGGACAATGCTGGTTGTGCGGGTGAGATTAGCGGTATCGGCACGCGCCGCCGCAATATCCGCGACACCATGTTTGCGGTAGAGCATGGTTGCCGCTTCGACAATGGTCGGCACCGGGCGATAGGGCGCAGCCTCCCAAGCTTCCGCATTCAGCAGCACTTGCGGCGCCGGAATTCTTTCGTTGATCTCGCCAAGGAGAATCCCAAGGGTTGTGCCGCTTGCATGCATGACCGGCGTGACCCCGTGCCAGATCAACGGCAGCATGAACGCAGCGGGATACCCTTCCGTGGCCACCAGAACCGGCACGATCGGATGGCTATGACTGCCCGCATGAAAATCATGCAGATCGAGCGCGTAATCCTCTACCTGCCGCTCATCTGCCATCAGGAAGGCCGAGGTGCCCACCTTGAACTCAATGACGAAAATCACCCGGTTTGTCAGCACCACGGCATCGATCCGCCGCCCCAGCCGCAATAGCGGGTATTCGAACAACACGTGCCAATCTGGATGTGCCGTCAGAGCGCGCCGCAGCAGCACGATCTGCTCCCGCCAAGCCCTGATCTGCGTCTCATGATTCACCATATGCGTCTCGACCAGACGCCTGGCCAAAATGCCTATGATGCTCTCCGGCTCATCCTTGCAGAAACGTGCTGATGAGCCCGACCACCAGGCAGTCACGCACAAAACCTCGTTCTGGCTGCCGCATGTTTCATGGCCGGATTATAAGCTCAAAATCCTAACGGCCGACAAATGGATATGCCTGAAGATGTCATCTCTCCGCTCAGGATGGGTCGGGCGGGGTTCGATCCGTGGCCGCCGGGAAGCGGAGATGCACGCGCAGGCCGGGGGTGTTGTCCTGCAGGGAAATGGCCCCCTCGTGCAGCGCCACCACCGCCGAGACCAGCGCCAGCCCCAGCCCGTTGCCCGGCGAATGGCGCGAGGCGTCGAGCCGGACGAAGCGGCGCAGCACCCGCTCCCGCTCCGCCTCCGGCACGCCCGGCCCGTCATCCGCGACCAGGATTTCCACCTCCGCCCCGATCCGCCGGCCGGACAGGCTGATCGTGCTGCCCGGCGGGCAGTGACGGATGGCGTTCTCGATCAGATTGGTCAGCATCTGGACCAGCAGGTTGCGCTCCCCCCGCATCGCCAGCCCCGCCTCGATCTCCGCCGCCAGGCTCTGCCCCCGGTCATCGGCCACGGTTTCGTAGGATTCGGCCAGGAATTCCAGCAGCGCCGTCAGATCGACGCGGACGAAACCCGCCCGGCTGACGCTGGCCTCGATCTCGGCGATCCGCAGCAGCGAATCGAAAATCCCGACGATCTCGTCCACCTGCGCCAGCGCCGCCTCGAAGGCCGGCGCCGCCGCCGGATGCGCCGGATCGGCCCGCGCCAGCTCCAGCCGCTCGCGCAGCCGGGTCAGCGGCGAGCGCAGGTCGTGGGCGACATCGTTCGTCACCTGCCTGACATTCTCGACCAGAAGCTGGATGCGGCCGAGCATGGCGTTCAGGTCCTCGGTCAGCCGGTCCAGCTCGTCATCCCGCCCGTAGAGCTTGATCCGGCGCGACAGGTCCCCGGCCATGATCTCGCGGCTCGCATCGCTGATCGCCCGCACGCGCTGCAGGCTGTAATGGGCGATCAGCAGGCTGGCGCCGAGGCCGAGCGCGGTCATCGCGCCGAACACGGCGCCGAACACATAGGCGATGCGGCTGTTCAGGGCGGCGAGCCAGCTCGCGTCCTTGCCGATGAACAGCGTGCCGCCGCCGGGGGCGGGCATGGCCATGCCGTCCACCGCCAGTATGCCGGCGGGCAGGGCGATGCCGTCCAGCCGGCTGAAGCTCTGCCAGCCATAGGAGAGGCCCGGCACGGGGAGGTTGCCGGCGATCACCCGGTCATCGGCGCCGCTGAGGGAGAAGAAGGTGCCGGGCGATGAGCGGATGGCCCGGTTCACCGCCTGCGCCAGCGTCAGGTGGTCGTGGCGCATGTCGGCCATCAGCTCGCTCCGCTCGTCGCGGATGGAGGCGGTGAGCGCGGCGCGGACGGTCTGGCCGGTGGCGCCGTAGATCAGCGCGAAGGTGAGGATGGCGCCGAGCGAGGAGAGCAGCATCCCGAGCACGGCGAGCCGGAAGCTCGCCATGCGGAACAGGCGTTCGCCCTGGCGCTGCCTCGCCTCATGGGGATCGGCCTCATGCGGGTCGGGCATCGCAGAGGCGGTATCCCGAGCCGCGCACGGTGTGGATCAGTTCGTGCCCGAAATCGCGGTCGATCTTGGCGCGCAGCCGGCTGACATGGGATTCGACCAGGCTGGTCTGCGGGTCGAAGTGGAAATCCCAGACCTGCTCCAGCAGCATGGTGCGCGTCACCACCTGGCCGGCATGCAGCATCAGATATTCGAGCAGGCGGAACTCGCGCGGCTTGAGCGGAATCCGCCGCTGGGCGCGCATCGCCGTCTGGCTCAGGCGGTTCAGCTCCAGATCGGCCACCTTCAGCACCGTCGCCGGCGGGATCACCGCCCGCCGCCGGGCCAGGGCGGCGGCGCGGGCGGCAAGCTCGGCGAGGGCGAAGGGCTTGACCAGATAATCGTCCCCGCCGGCGCGCAGCCCCTCCACCCGGTCGTCGATCCGCCCGCGGGCGGTGAGGAAGATCACCGGCGTGTCGATCCGCATGGCGCGCAGCGCGGTCACCATGCTCAGCCCGTCGAGGGCGGGCAGCATGCGGTCCACGATCAGCAGGTCGAAATCATTGGAGGCCGCCTGCAGCAGACCCTGCCTGCCATCGGCGGCGGCGCTGACCTCGTGGCCCTCCGCCGCCAGCCCGGCGCGAAGGTAATCGACCGCGAGGGGATCATCCTCGACCAGCAGAACATTCATCGTGATTATTTCCCGTGCGGCGTGGTGCCTATCATCAATGATTGATCCGTTCCAGGGCCAGCGCCCTCGTGCTCGGCCCGAACACGCTGATGACGATGATGCCCACCACCATGGCGATGCCGATGAACACCGCCACCGCCGGAACGCCCCCGGCATGGAGGAAATAGCCGATGGCGAGCCCGGCGAAGGCGGCGGCGATCCGGCTCCAGGACCAGACGAAGCCGATCCCGCGCGCCCGGATGCGGGTGGGATAGAGCTCGGCCTGGTAAGCGTGATAGGCGGAGGACATCACGTTCGAGGCCAGGGTGAACAGCACGCCCAGCACGATCAGCAGGCTGGGGCTGTTGGAGACCGAGAAGCCCGCCATGAACAGGCCCATCAGCAGCAGGCTGGCGACGATCTGCGTCTTGCGCTCGATCCTGTCGGCGAAGAGGGTGCCGAGCAGCGGGCCGAACGGATTGGCGATGGCGATGATGAAGGAATATTCCAGGCTGTGGGTGACGGTGATGCCGCGGCTGATCAGCAGGGCGGGCACCCAGGCGGCGAAGCCGTAGAAGCCCACCACCTGGGCGGCGTTGAAGAGCGACAGCATGATGGTGCGCTCTATGTAGCGGGGCGCGAAGATCTCGATGAACCTGCCCTGCCCGCCTTCCTCCGGCATCGGCGGGAGCGGCGGCGGCAGGGGGCGGCCGGTTTCGGCCTCCACCTTCCGCTCGATGGCGCCGAGGATCGCCTCGGCCTCGGCGGTGCGGCCGTGAAGGGCGAGCCAGCGCGGGCTTTCGGGGATGCGCCGCAGCAGCGGCCAGACCGCCAGCGCCCCCGCCGAGCCGGCCAGGATCACCCAGCGCCAGCCATCGAAGCCGGCGGGGCGCAGCGGCACCAGCAGCCAGGCCAGCAGCGCCACCAGCGGCACGACCAGGAAGGTGACGAACTGGTTGACCGAGAAGGCGCGCCCGCGCTCGCGGCGGGGGATGATCTCGGCGAGGAAGGTGTCCATCGTCACCAGTTGCACGCCGAAGCCGATGCCGGCGGTGAAGCGCCAGATGTTCAGCGCCTCGCCGGTTTTCTGGAAGGCCATGATGGCGGTGCAGGCGACGTACCAGGCGAGCGACCAGATGAAGACGGCGCGCCGCCCCACCCGGTCCGCCACCTGGCTGAGCAGGACGACCCCGACCCACAGCCCGGCGAAGGTGCAGAAGACGAAGGTGCCGAAGCCCGCCACCGCGATCGTCCTCAGCCCGGCGAAGATGCCGAGCGAGGCCGGGCTGAACAGGCCGGAGCCGATCATGCCGGGAGCGATATAGCCGGTGAGGAACACGTCGTAGAACTCGAACATCCCGCCCAGGGAGATCAGGATCACGATGTTCCAGATGGCGCGCGAGGGCGGCAGGCGGTCCAGCCGCGCCGCGATTCTGGCCGAGTCGAGTTCAGGCATCACATCCGCAAAGCAGTTTGAAAGGGGCCGGCGGCCGCCAGCCCCCTCCTTACAGCCCTACTTGCCGTACTGGTAGATCTTGAACGAGTTCGGCACGAAGACGTTCGGATAGAAGGGCGAGACCTTGGTGAGAATCTTCTTCGAGGGATCGACCAGCCCTTCCGCGGCGATGGTATAGACCTGATCGGTCTTCGGATCGAGCGCCAGGGTGCGCTGGTTGGTCGAGGTATCGATGATCTCCTCGAGCCGGTACTTGTCGGCGCCGTCCTCGTGGAAGATGAACATGTTGGCGCCGATCCCGTCGGCGACGAAAATCTCGTGGTTCCTGGGATCGAAGGCGACGCCGTCATTGCCCGGGGTGATCGGCGCCTTGTAGACGATCTTGCCGCTCCGCGCGTCCATCACCTCGAAGACCGGGTTTTCCAGGTTCTTGCCGCGGCAGGCGATGAACAGCCGGTTCGTCTTGCCATCCAGATCGAGGCCGGTGGGGGCATCGCAGCCGGTGGTCGGCCAGTTGCCGGTGATCTTCATCGACTTCATGTCGAGCCGCATGATGGCGTTCACGTCCTGCGCGGCGAAATAGATGTTGCCCTTGCCGTCGGCCACCGAATGTTCAAGGTCGGTGGAGGGCACGGTGACGCTGGCGCTCTTTTTCAGCGAGGGCAGCTTGTAGACGTTCAGCACCTGGCCCTTGTTGTCCGAGGTGGTGTTCGCGTTCACCGCCACCACCTGGTGCGTCACCGGATCGTAGGCCGCCGAATCGAGCTCGGAGCCGACCTTGATCTTCTTGATTTCCTTCAGGTTGCTCAGCTTGAACGCGGTGAGATAGCCCTTGCCGCTGGCGGCGATGCCCATGTCGAACTGCGGCGCCAGCTCCACGCCGTTGGTGCCCGAGGTATCCGGCACTTTCGACATCCTGAAGTCATGGTTGATGTCGAACACCTCCACGCCGTCGAGCCGGTGGCCGACGAACAGCCGGTTGCCCTGCGGATCGAAGGCGACATAGTCCCAGCTCGATCCGGTGCTGCGGACGGGAATCACCTTGGTCAGGTGATAGTTGGGGAAGCTCGGGGTGGATTGGGCATAGGCGGGCGCGGCGGCGGCAAGGCCGAGCCCGAGCCCGGTGAGCAGGGCCAATGATGAAAGCGTGCGTTTCACGTTAATCTCCTTGGTTTTGTTATCGCGTTTCAGAAATGCCAGATGCCGCCGAATTCGACTCGCGTCGCGGTCTTGTTGGGAACGCCGGTGGATTTCTGGAAGGTCTTCTCGCCCCACATCCCCTCGATGCCGAGATCGACGCTGGGAACCGGGCGGGCGATCAGGTTGACATGCGCCGTCTTGGTGACGGGCGCGTTGGCGACATCGGGCGGCAGGAAGCTGGCCAGATTCTGGTTGTTGTAGCCGATCGCCACCGTCGAGCGCAGGATCTTCGTCCAGTAATGCTGCGCGAAGACGGTGAAGCCATGATCGTCCTGGATTTTCGAATCGACCGTGATCGGGATGCCGGACGTGCCGTTATCCACCGCGAGCACGGAGGCGATGTTGCCGCCGAAATCATCCGGGATGTAGCGCCCGACCGCGCCGACCCACATCTGGCCGCCGATATTGTCCTTGCCGAACACCTTGTTGATCGCGCCGAGCCACAGCGTGCCGCCGAGAATCCCGGCGCCGGTGAAATGGCTGGTCCGGTGGCCGAGACCGTCATTATAGGCGATGTCGCGCACCACTCCGGAGAGATGGAGGCGGAAG
>DASTAF010000283.1:0-3387 GCA_035713005.1 Acetobacteraceae bacterium | reverse complement strand
CGGAGATGCGGCTCGACCGCTATCTGCGCCGCCACCATCCCGGCCTCGCCCAGAGCGCCATCCAGAAATTCTGCCGCACCGGGCAGATCCGCATCGACGGGAAGCGGGCCGAGGCCTCCGACCGGCTGGCGCCGGGGCAGGAAATCCGCATACCGCCGCTTTCCGAGGCGCCGAAGCCGCGCGAGAAAGCCCGGCAGACCATCGCGCTGGATGCGCACGAGGCGCGCGACCTCGCCGCCCGGATTCTCTACCGGGACGAGGATGTGATGGTGATCGACAAGCCCTCCGGCCTCGCCACCCAGGGCGGCAAGGGCATCGCCCTGCACCTGGACGGCATGCTGGACGCGCTGCGTTTCGGGGCGGAGGAGCGGCCCCGGCTGGTCCACCGGCTCGACCGCGATACTTCCGGCGTGCTGGTTCTCGCCCGCAGCGCCTTCGCCGCCGGCAGGCTGGCCGCCGCCTTCCGGGGCCGGGACGCGGAGAAGCTCTACTGGGCGCTGGTGTCAGGAAGGCCGATCCCGCTCGAAGGGCAGATCGACCTGCCGCTCGCCCGCATCAACACCACCCATGGCGCCCGCACCGGCCCGGTGGGGCGCGGCGAGGAAGGCGCCGCCCGCGCGGTGACCGATTACGCCACCCATGAATATGCGGGCGGCAAGTTCTCCTGGCTCGATCTCTCGCCGCTGACCGGGCGGACGCATCAGCTTCGCGCCCATTGCGCGGCGCTCGGCACGCCGATCCTGGGCGATCATGCCTATGCGGGCGGGCGCGCCACCGCCGAGGGCTTCGAGGACCGGCTGCATCTGCACGCGCGGCGGATCGCCCTGCCGCATCCCAGGGGCGGCATGCTCATGGTCGAGGCGGAGCTGCCGCCGCACATGAAGGCGAGCTTCGCCCGGCTCGGTTTCGCCGCGCCGCCCGCCGCGAAGCCGGCGCGCCGCCGCGGGTGACGGCGCCATCACCCGATCGTGAGGCGGCGATGGATTGGCGGCGGGGCGGGCTCGTCGCATCTAGGCATGAATGACTGAACAGGCAGGCAAGCGCCGCATAGCTCCGTTTCTGCTCGCCACCCTGCCGCTGCTGCCGGCGGCCGTGCCTTATGCGCGCGCCGCCGATCCGCAGCCCTACAAGGTGGTGTTCGCGCCGAGCGGCGATGCCAAGCTGGACGGGCTGCTGAAGGCCACCTCCGGTCTCGTCACCCTGCGGAAGAAGCTGCCGGTCGGCCCCTTCGCGCTGATCGGCCGCGCCTCGGCGGACCAGAAGAAGTTCACCACCGTGATGGAGAGCCTGGGCTATGATTCCGGCAGCGCCGCCGTCACCATCGACGGGCGGGCGCTGAACGATCCGGCCCTGCCGTCCCTGCTGAGCGGCCTGCCGAAATCGCCCCCCGTCATTGTGAGGGTGACGCCGCGCAAGGGGCCGCTCTATCATATCGGCAAAATCGGGCTGAAGGGCCTCACCACCCCCGGCGCGGCGAAGGCGCTGGGGATCAAGGCGGGCGATCCCGCCCTCGCCGCCCCCATCGTTGCCGGCCAGCCGAAGCTGGAAACCAAACTGAAGAATGAAGGCTACGCCTTCGCCAAGGTGGGCGCGCCCGTCGCCATCGCCGACACCAGGGCGCATACCCTCGCCGTGACCTATCCCGTCACCATGGGGCAGCGGGTGGATATCGGCGCGATCCGCTTCGAGGGGCTGAAGCGGATGCGGGCGGCCTTCCTCCGCCGCCACATTCCGCTCCGCACCGGCCAGCCCTTCAGCGAGACGGCGCTGAACAAGGCGCGGGATTCGCTGCTGACGCTGAATGTCTTTTCCTCCGTCACCACCAAGCCCGCCTCCGCCCCCAGCCCGCCGGGGCAGGTGCCCGTCACCTTCCTGCTGCGGGAGCAGAAGCTGCACGCCGTCTCCATCGGCGCCGCCTATTCCACCGATCTCGGCATCACCAGCAACATCTCCTGGATGGACCGGGACCTGTTCGGCGGCGCCCAGCGCCTCACCCTCTCGGCGGGGGCGACCGGCATCGCCTCCACCGGCTCGCGCCAGACGCTGACGAGCGGCAAGCACACCTACGTCGTGAAGCCGGGCTATAACGTGCGGGCACTCTACCAGCAGCCGGATTTCCTGAGGGTCGGGCAGACGCTCGACGCCAGCATCGAGGCGCTGAAGGAGTATCTTCCCGCCTATAGCCGCACCGGGGCGCTGGCCAATATCGGGCTGCTGCGCCCCATCACCCCGCATCTCAGCCTCGATTACGGGCTCGGCTTCATCGACGAGCGGGTGCTGCAGGAAAATCTGCGGCACAGCTACGTGCTCGGGCAGATCCCCCTCATCCTGCGCTATGACACCGCCAATTCCGCCCTCAACCCGACCAGGGGGGTCAGGCTTTCCCTGCACGTCACCCCCACCGTGCCGCTGCGGGGCGGATCGGGCAGCTTCGTCATCACCGAGGCGGTCGGCAATACCTACATCAACCTGGAAGCGCCGGGGCGCGGCGTGCTGGCCCTGCGCGGGCTGATCGGGCGCATCTTCGGCGCCTCGCAGTTCCAGGTGCCGCCCGACCAGCGCTTCTATGCCGGTGGCACCGGCACCGTCCGGGGCTATACCTACCAGACCGTCGGGCCGCTTTTCTACGACGGCGTGCCCCAGGGCGGCACCGCCATCGACGCCACCGAGATCGAGTTCCGCCAGCGCATCGGCAAGAGCTTCGGCTTCGCCCCCTTCATCGATGCAGGACAGGTTTCCGCCAACGGCAAGCCCTTCACCGGCACGCTGCGCGTCGGCACCGGGTTCGGCGTTCTCTATTATACCGGCATCGGCCCGGTGCGGATCGATTTCGCCGTGCCCCTGCGGCGGCCGCCCGGCGGCGCCTCCTTCGCCGTCTATATCGGCCTCGGCCAGGCTTTCTGATCGTGACCCGCTTCAGGGTGAAGGCCAAGAGGTTCCGCCTCTTGGAACTCCGCTGGGGCCCGAGGCCCCAGGCCCCATTGTCTTGGCTGTGGCCGATAAGGGGCCATCTAGGGATACTGAGCGAGCAAGCCTCGCCCCTTATCAGCCACAGCCCGATCAGGGTGCAGGGCATTATGCCCTGCTGGGGGTTCAAGGGGGTGAAACCCCCTGATCTTCAACCCTGCCGCGGGCCAGGACCGAGGACCATGGACTAGGATGCGCCGGGCGAGGAAGATTTTGCTGATCGTGCTGGGGCTGGTGATCGGGGTGCCGGTCATCGCCGTGATCGGTGTGTTCGTGGCGCTGAACACCGGGGCGGGGCGGCATTTCGTTTCCGCCGAGATCGGCAAGCTGTCGGGCGACAGGGTGAGGATTTCCGGCCTGGGCGGGCATTTCCCGAAGGACATCAAGGCGAGGCGGATCGCGGTGGCCGACGCGAAGGGC
>DASTAF010000282.1:0-5251 GCA_035713005.1 Acetobacteraceae bacterium | reverse complement strand
CCCTGCTCGGTCAGGTAGCGCGAGAGCAGGCCGCGCAGCCTTTCATCGTCATCGACGAGAAGGATATGCGCCCGTGCCGCCTCCAATGCCGTCTCCCGGACCTAGCGCTTCGTCCCGCGTTCGAGATAATGCCGCGCCTCGTCCTTCATCATGCCGCGCAGCACCCGGCGGAAGCCTTCCACCGCCGGGCCGCCAGCCTCGCGGAAGGCGGCGACCAGCCGCTCGCGCTGCGCGTCGAACAGCTTGCGCTCCAGCGCCGCCCCCTGCGAGGTGAGGGAGAGCAGGCGCTGCCGCCGGTCCATCCGCCCCGGAGTCTGGATCACGTAGCCCTGCTGGATGAGCGGACCGAGCACGCGGGCGAGGCTCTGCTTGGTGATGCCGAGTATGCCCAGCAGTTCGCCCACCGGCAGGTTCGGGTTGCGCCCGATGAAATGCAGCGCCCGGTGGTGCGCCCGGCCGAAGCCGAGCTCCGCCAGCATGGCATCCGCCGCCGCCACTAGGTCCCGGTGGGCAAAGAAAATCATGTCCTGGGTCTGGCGCAGCTCCTCCTCGCGAAGGAATAGCAGCCCGGCGCCAGCTCCGGCTTGAGTGGATTTGTCATGCATGGCAGAGTCAGGAATACCGTTCTACGTTCTCTTTGATAAGACAAGTTTATTGACTTTTTGTAAACCAGCCCCGCTCATCATGGTATTTCACCCGGCAGCGGCGGCCGAACCTGTGATGAGACGAGGGAGTGCGATCCGATGAGCCTGATTCCGTTCGATGACCGTGACGGCATGATCTGGTGGGATGGCGCGCTGATTCCCTGGCGGGAGGCGAAGCTGCACGTGCTTTCGCACGGGCTGCATTATGCCTCCGCCGTGTTCGAGGGTGAGCGCGCCTATAACGGCCGCATCTTCCGGCTGCGCGACCACACGCGGCGGCTGATCAATTCCGCGAAGCTGCTCGCCTTCGACATTCCCTTCACCGCCGACGAGATCGACGCCGCCTGCTACGAGGTGCTGAAGGCGAACAACCTGACCGATGCCTATGTCCGCCCGCTCGCCTGGCGCGGGGCGGAGCAGCTCTCGGTCTCGGCGCAGAACACCAGGATTCACCTGATGGTCGCCGCCTGGCAATGGCCGAACCTGTTCGGGGCGGACCGGATGAAGGGCGTCAGGCTCGGCATGGCCGAATGGCGCCGGCCGGCACCGAACACCGCGCCCACCGCCTCCAAGGCGGCTGGACTCTACATGATCGGCACGCTCTCCAAGCACAGCGCCGAGGCGCAGGGCTTCGAGGATGCACTGATGCTCACCTATGACGGCCATGTCGCGGAGGCGACCGGGGCGAACGTGTTCTTCGCCTTCGATGGGGCGCTGCACACGCCGACGCCGGATTGTTTCCTCGACGGCATCACCCGCCGCACCGTCATGGCCCTGGCCCGGGCGCGGCAGATTCCTGTCGTCGAGCGGCGTATCAGGCCCGAGGAGATGGCGCAGGCGGAGGAGGTTTTCCTTGCCGGCACGGCGGCGGAGGTCACCCCGGTGCGCCAGATCGGCGAGCTCCAGTTCACCCCCGGCCGGATCACCGAGGCGCTGATCGGCGACTACAACGCGCTGGTGCAGATGAGTGCGGAAGACGTGGCGAAACGCGCCGCGTGACGATTCCGCGCTTTTCCGATCATGCCGCCAACGAACGCACTTTCCTGGCCTGGGTCCGCACCGCCATCGCGGTGATGGCCTTCGGCTTCCTGGTCGAGCGTTTCGACATCTTCCTCAAGATCGCCGCGCATTCCCTCGGCGTGCGCACCCTGAGCGAGCGCGGCCAGCTTGCCGGCAGCATCGTCGGGCTGGTGCTGATCCTGGCGGGATCGCTGATGGTGCTGGCGGCGATGCGCCGCTTCCTGCTCAACCGCGCCGCCATCGCCGCCGAATCGACCCAGCATCCCGGCAGCGGCAAATCCGACATGGCCCTGGCGGGGCTGATCGTGCTGCTCGGCCTCGGCCTCGCCGGCTATCTCGCCCGGGCGCTGATCATCGCCCAAGGCTAGCCCGGTCATCAGGGTTGCGTTCCTGCCCATTATCGTGACGCGGCTGAATCGTTAAAAGCGTCTTTCCGATTCTGCCAGAGGTTGCATCTTGTCCACCGCCGTGCCGCGCCGCCTGCCGCTCATGCTCGGATTCCTGATCGCGATCGGCCCGGTATCGGTCGATATGTACCTGCCGGCCTTTCCCACCATCGCCCGCAACTTCCATGACAAGGCCGCGCCGGCCCTCACGCTCGCGGCCTATTTCATCGGGCTGGCCTGCGGGCAGATGATGCAGGGGCCGTTTTCCGACCGGAAGGGTCGGCGCATGCCGATTATGCTCGGCTTGAGCATATACACGGTCGCCTCGCTCGGCTGCGCCGCCTCCTGGGGCACCGTTTCGCTCTCGGTGTTCCGGGCGCTGGCGGCCTTCGGCGGCTCGGCGGCCATCGTCATCCCCCGCGCCATGGTGCGCGACGTGTCGGACGGCGCGGCCGCCGCGCTGTTGTTCTCGAAGCTGATGCTGGTGATGGGGGTGGCGCCGATCATCGCGCCCATCCTGGGCAGCGGAGTGGTGCTGGTGGCCTCCTGGCGGGTGATCTTCCTGCTGGCGGCGCTCTACGGCGTCGTCGCCCTGTGGCTGGTATGGCGCCATCTGCCGGACACGCTGCCGCTTTCCCGCCGCAGCCTGATCGGGGTGCGCTCGATCATCGCCCGCTACGGCGATATCTGCCTGGATCGCGGCTTCATCACCCATGCGGTGGTGGGCATGTTCACCGTCAGCGCGATGTTCGCCTATATCGCCGGCACGCCGGCGGTCTTCATCAACCACTATCACTGGAGCCCGACCGGCTACGCCGCGCTCTTCGCCACCAACGCCGCCGCCTACATTTTCTTCAATCAACTCAATCCCCGGCTGGTGGCGCGGTTCGGCATCCGCCCGGTGATCACGGTGGCTGTGAGCAGCCTGCTGGTCACGACCGGGGCGCTGATGGTCTTCGCCCTGCTGCCCCCCTTCGGCGCCCTGCCGATCATGGCAGCACTCTTCGCCTCGGAGTTCGGCTTCGGGCTGATCATGCCCAGTTCGATGGTCGGCGCCCTTTCCCGCCATCAGGCCCATGCGGGCAGCGCCTCGGCGCTGATGGGGACGATCCAGTATTGCGGCGGCGCCATCGCCGGTGCATTGGTGGGACTATACGCCAACGGAACGGCGCGGCCGATGGCGGTGACGATGCTGGGATGCGCCGCCCTCGCCGCCCTGGTCGCCGCCTTCCGGCCCAGGGCCGCGGCCTGAACGGAGTTTTCGGCCTCATGATTCAGAATTCCGGCCCGCTGATCGTCGGCATTCCCGCCTGCACCAGGATCATCGGCAATCATGTCCAGCACGCCGCCCCGGCCCGCTATGGCGAGGCGCTGATCCGCGCGGCGGGGGCAATTCCGGTGCTGATCCCGCCGGAGGGCGAGGCGATGCTCGCGGTGCTGGACCGGCTGGACGGCATGCTGTTCAACGGCAGCCCGAGCAATATCGGCCCGGCGCATTACGGCGCCCTGCAGGATGCGACGCCGGATTTGCACGACCCGGACCGGGACGCGACCACCCTGCCGCTGATCCGCGCGGCCCTCGGGCGCGGCATGCCGGTTCTCGCCATCTGCCGGGGCATGCAGGAACTGAACGTGGCCCTCGGCGGCACGCTGCACCAGGAGGTGCACAGGCTCTCCGGCCGGTCCGATCACCGCGCCGGGCTCGGCACCCGCGCCGAGCAGTTCGGTCCCAGGCACAAGGTGGCGCTCTCCGGCGAGGCGGCGCGGATCATGGGCGCCGAGATCACGGTGAACTCGCTGCACGGCCAGGGGATCGACCGGCTGGCGGACGGGCTGGTGGCCGAGGGAGTGGCGCCGGACGGAACGATCGAGGCGGTGCGGGTCGAGGATGCGCGCGGCTTCGCCATCGCGGTGCAGTGGCATCCCGAATGGGATGTGCTGGCCCATCCCGACCGCCGCGCCCTCTTCGCCGCCTTCGGCGAGGCCTGCGCCGCTTATAGGGCCTCCCTTGCGGCCCGGCGCGAACGCGCGGCCTGACTTTCGCAGGAAAACCGCCTATATCAGAGCCAGCCCCTAAGGGATGTCTCAAGGAGATCAACCATGGACGTGCAGACCATCGACAATCAGTACCAGCAGCTTCAGGGCCAGGCCCAGCAGACCGTGCAGGAGCTGAAGGACCTCGCGGGCAAGCTCCAGACCGCGGCGCAGGGCGGCAACCAGGATGCGCGGGAATGGCTGCTCGATCTCAAATCCATCGCGCTCGCCATCCAGGCGGAGCAGAACCAGGTGGCGAACCTGCTGCAGGCGCTGCACGGCTTCGTCGCCAATCAGGCCCAGCAGCAATCTTCGGTGCCGCAGACCCAGCCCTGGGGCCAGCCCCAGTATCCTCAGCAGGGTTACCCGCAGGGCTATCCGCAGCAGGGTTATCCGCAGCAGCAGGGCGGGCTGCTCGGCGGCTTCATGAATTCCGGCTTCGGCCGCGCCATCGCCATGGGCGCCGGCTTCGGTATCGGCGACGACATCATCAACAGCATCTTCTAGTCGCCGGAAGACAGCGCCATGAACTGGCTGACCGAGTTCGTCCGTCCGCGCGTGCGCACCCTGCTGGGGCGGAAGGAGGCGCCGGATAATCTCTGGCACCAATGCCCGTCCTGCCAGCAGATGATCTTTCATCGTGAGCTGGAACAGGCGCGCAAGGTCTGCCCGCATTGCGGCTTCCACATGCGGGCGACGGCGCCGGAGCGCCTGGCCTGGACTTTCGATGACGGGGTGGTCCACCGGATCGACCTGCCGAAAGTCCCCGCCGATCCGCTGAAGTTCCACGACAGGAAGCGCTACACCGAGCGGCTTTCGGACAGCCGGAAGAAAACCGGGCTGGAGGATGCGATCCTGGTCGGCCACGGTTCGGTGGGTGGGCATCGCGCCGTCGTCGCGGCGATGGATTTCCGCTTCATGGGCGGCTCGATGGGCGCGGCGGTGGGCGAGGGGCTGGTCGCCGCGGCGAGGCTCGCCGTGCTGCAGCGCGCCGCTCTCATCGTCTTCACCGCCTCCGGCGGGGCACGGATGCAGGAAGGGCCGGTGAGCCTGATGCAGATGCCCCGCACCACCATCGCGGTGCAGATGGTGCAGGAGGCCGGGCTGCCCTATATCGTCGTGCTGACCGACCCCACCACCGGCGGCGTCACCGCCTCCTTCGCCATG
>DASTAF010000281.1:0-3222 GCA_035713005.1 Acetobacteraceae bacterium | reverse complement strand
CTGAGCATTGCATCCGCCATGAGAGCTGCCATCGTCGGGATTGCCGGAACCCGCCTCAGCGAGGTGGAACATGATCTGATCAGGGCCATTCCCCCTGCGGGGATCATCCTGTTTGGCCGCAATATTGAGACACCGAGTCAGCTGGCCGGGCTGATCGCTGATCTGCACGAGGTTATGCCAGAGCCCGCCGTGCTAATGGTGGATCAGGAGGGAGGAAGAGTGGCAAGGTTGCGCCCGCCGCATTGGGCGGCCCTGCCGCCAGCCGCTTCCTTCGGCGCGTTATGGCGGCAGGATCGCTACACCGCCCGGCAGGCCGCCCGCGCCCATGGCGCAGCACTTGGCGCGATGGCGCGGGAGGCTGGCTTCGATGTGGTTACCGCCCCCGTGCTCGACGTGCCGGCCTCCGATGCGGACCCGGTGATTGGTGACCGTGCCATTTCGGATGATCCGGTCGCCGTTGCAGTGCTGGGCGCGGATATCGCCTGGGGCATCCAGTTTCAGGGCATCCAGCCGGTGATGAAGCATCTGCCAGGCCATGGCCGTGCCACGCTCGACAGCCACCACGCCTTGCCGCGGGTGGCCGCGGCGCGACTCGATGCGGACATGGCGCCGTTCATCGCCAATCGCGAACTTCCCTGGGCGATGACGGCGCATATTGTCTATGAAGCCATCGATCCGCTCCGGCCGGCCACCCTGTCGCCCATCGTGATCGGACAGCTTATCCGGGGCACGATCGGGTTCCGGGGCATCCTGGTCAGCGATGATCTGGCGATGAACGCCCTCTCTGGCACGCCTGCAGAGCGAGCCCAGGCGGCGCTTGCGGCCGGCTGCGATCTGGCGCTCTATTGCCCTGGCGATCTGGAGGGCAACATGGCGGTGCTGAATGCCGTTCCAAAGCTCGATACGGCCCTGATTCCGAAACTGAAGGCTTCATCCGCATGAATCCGGTGCTACTGCGGGATGTTATCATCGGCGTGGCCGCCTCTATCTGCGCCATCGTGCTGCACGAGCTTGCTCATGGCTATGCGGCGCTTGCCCTGGGGGATCACACGGCGGAGCAGGCAGGGCGGCTATCGTTCAATCCGCTTCGTCATGTGGATCGGTTCGGAACCGTCATCCTGCCGCTCTTCCTGGTGATTTCGCAGCTTCTGACCATCGGGCGCATTGCCTTCATGTTCGGCTGGGCGAAGCCGGTGCCGGTCGATGCCAGGGTGTTTCCAAACCCCCGGCGAGATATGGCGCTAGTCGCAGCCGCGGGGCCAGCTTGCAATTTCATCCTCGCCTTCCTCTCCGCGCTCGCGCTCCGGGTTACCGGAGATGCCGGCTTCGTTGCCGATTTCCTGATCTATTTCCTGATGTTCAACGTCGTGCTCGGCCTGTTCAACCTCATTCCGCTGCCCCCTTTCGATGGCGGTCGCATCGCCGTCGGCGCCCTGCCGCTGCCGCTCGCCCGGATGCTCGCGCAGGTCGAGCGGGCAGGGATATTGGCCATCCTGCTGATCATTTTCGTCCTGCCGGCGCTGCTGCGCCAGTTCGGCATCCTGTTTGATCCGGTGGGCGAGGCGCTCGGCACGCTGGTGCCCCGCGTCGCCACGTCGATCCTGCATCTCGCGGGCAGCCATGTCAGCCTCTGAGGCGAAGCCTGCTGAGACGTTGATCCTGAGCCTGGACGGGTTCGAGGGGCCGCTGGACCTGCTACTCGATCTGGCGCGGGCTCAGAAGGTCGATCTCGGCAGGATCTCAGTACTGGCACTGGTCGATCAATATCTTGCCATGATCGAAAGCGCGCGGCGCGTCCGGCTGGAACTGGCGGCGGACTGGCTGGTGATGGCCGCTTGGCTCGCCTGGCTCAAATCGAGGCTGCTTCTGCCGGAAGATGACGTCGAAGCCGAGGAAGGGGAGGTAGCCGCCGAGATTCTGGCCGAGCGGCTGCGCGCGCTGGAGGCGATTCGGGCGGGAGCCGCCTGGTTGAATGCCCGCCCCGTCCTCGGGATCGACCTGTTCGCGCGTGGTGCGCCGGAAAATTTTACCGAAATTGACCGCTCACGGATCAGGCTCGACATGGCCAGCCTGCTCGGCGCCTATATGGCCGCCATGCGGCGCGCCGGGGCGAAGCGCCGGTATCGGCCCCGGCCCATGACCTACTGGAGCGTTCAGGACGCCCTATGGCGGCTTACATCGATGCTGCGTAAAGTGCCGGAATGGTCTGAACTTGAAGCATTTATACCTCCCGCACCGGTGCAGCCGCTGGCTCGCCGCGCCGCCCATGCCAGCACCCTGCTCGCCGGGCTGGAACTGGCGCGCTCGGGAACGCTGCTGCTTCGCCAGGAGGCGGCGTTCGGCCCTATACTCGTTTGCCCGGCTGCTTCCGATGGCCGATGAATCCGGGTTCCTTCCGGGCGAGCGCCTGGTCGAGGCGATGATCTTCGCCAGCCGCGAGCCGGTGCCGCTGCGCGTTCTGGCCACGTTGCTGCCCCCGGATGCCGAGCTCGACGCGGTGATCGCGGCGCTCGGCGCGCGTTATCAGGGGCGGGGGGTGGAGTTGGTGGAGGCTGGGCCTGGGCTGATGTTCCGCACCGCGCCCGATCTGGCGGCGGATTTGCGCCGCGTGGTGGAGGTGCCGCGCCGCCTGCCCCGCGCGGCGATGGAGACGCTGGCGATCATCGCCTATCACCAGCCGGTGACCCGCGCCGAAATCGAGGAAATCCGCGGGGCGAGCCTATCCCAGCCAACGCTCGACGCGCTGCTCGAAGCCGGCCTGATCAGCACGCGCGGCTTCAAGGAAGCGCCGGGGCGGCCTAATCTCTGGATCACCACGCCTGGCTTCCTGCTGCAATTCGGCCTGAAGGATTTGCGCGAACTGCCGAAGCGGGAGGAATTGCTGATCGACCCGCAGAACCGCGCCGGCGGCCTTTAAGCCCCTGATGTTTGCTGGTAGCAAGGCCGCGGTTGGATCTTGGGTGTCATGTTAGGGTTTTCCTGGGCAGAAATCGGCGTGATCATGATGGTGGCGCTGGTCGTCATCGGGCCGAAGGACCTGCCGGCGGCCATTCGCGCGGCCAGTGCCGCTATCCGCAAGGCGCGCGGCCTGGCGACGGAATTTCAGGGCCATTTCAACGATCTGGTGCGCGAGGCTGATCTGGCGGATGTGCAGGAGGAGTTCCGCAAGTTGCGGAATTTCGATCTCGGTGGCGCGGTGGAGCGGCATATCGACCCGGAGGG
>DASTAF010000280.1:0-3663 GCA_035713005.1 Acetobacteraceae bacterium | reverse complement strand
TCCCGCCGCCATCGTCAGCGTCTGCCCGATGGCGAGGCTGGATTGGCCGGCCAGCAAAATCGTCCCGCCATTCACCATGCCATTGCCAGCCGAGGCGGAAGCTCCGCCGCTCAGCGCTAGAGTACCACCTTCGAGATCGAGCGCGCCAAGTCCCGCCGTCGCCGCCCCAACCCCGCGCAGCACTCCGCTCGCCCCGAGCGTCACCTGACCAGCCGACAGATTGCCGGAAAGATCAAGCGTTCCCGCCGCCGAGGCACCGACCTGCACCGCGCCCGCGCTGGCGAAACTGCCGGAGACATCCAGCAAACTACCCGTCGCGTTGGCATTTCCGGCAACATCCACCGACTGGGCGGCGAGGCTTCCGGCAATGCCAAGCGTTCCCGCCCCACCCGCATCCCCGATCAGCATGGAGCCACCCAGGCTGACCGCCGCATTCGCATCGAACAGCGCCACCGCCTGATGATCAATGCTCAGCGCCGCGCTGCCCAACCCGGTGGCAACGAAACTCCCGGCAAAATCATAGGCACCGGCAATGGTGAGCGCGCTCGCCTCTCCCGTTCCGGTAATGATATCCGCCGCGCCGGCATGGCTGCCAAAGACCGCCACATCGCCATTGGCCGGCGCATTGCCGCCGGACCATGCGGCGCCATTGCCGAAGCTGCCCGAGCCGCCCTGCCAGCTCAGCGTGGCCGCCGCCGCGATGGACACCGCAACATTGGCGGAAAAACCGGTCAGCGCCCCTCCGCCGCCTGCGAACCGCAGCGTATCGCCGGAACCGCCGCTCTGCGGCGTGTAGCTCAGATGATCGAGCAGATCGTTCAGCGCCAGGCCGGAACTGCCGGCGAGAGTGAGTGTGCTCGCCTGTCCTGCCCCATCGCCCAGCAATCCGCTCAGCGCCGAGATGGTGAGGGAAAGCGCCGTGCTGCCGGCGCTCGGCAACAGCAGGCCAAGCCCGGTGATGGTTTCGGCATAGCCGCTCACCGCATCGATCATCGCCTGGGTCGCGGGTGTGTCGTTCAGCGTCAGCTGCGCCGTGGTGGCGCGCAGCCCGATGACCTGATCCCCCGCCGCATCCGTCTCCACCGCCGGGCTGAGGCCGGAAGCATAGGAGGCATGGATCGTGTCGCTCTCCGAAATGCCCGACTGGTCAATGCCGGAAATGACGAAGGAATGGCCGGTGAGGTTGGAAATCGAAAGATCGGCGAGTTGCGGCAGGACGATGCGGTCGCCAGGGGCGAAATTCATGATCGTGCCCGCGAAATCCGCCGGATAATCCAGCACCAGCACTCCGCCCTGCTCACCCGGCGCGCTGGCATAGGAGCCTTGATCCTGCGCCGCGCTGGCGCCGGGGGCGAAGCTGACGGTAACGGAGGAATCCAGCGTGAGCGGCGTCGGGTCGAACACGCCGTAGAGCGGCGAGACCGCCCCCAGTTCCAGCACCGCCCCTGGATCGATCACGAGTTGGGCGCCGCCGCCGATGCTGCCCGCCGCGATGGTGAGCGGCGCGGGGCCGAGCGCCAGAATCGTCCCTGGCCCGTCGATCACCCCGGCCTCACTGAAATCCCCCGCCACCAGCGTGCCCGCGCCTTCGATGATGCCGCCCGAGGCCAGGGTGAAGCCGAGCGGATTGGCGGTGACGGCGGTGGCGCCGCCTTCCAGCAGCCCGGCGAAATCCACTACTCCGCCCCCGCCGACCGAGACGAAATCGCCCAGCGCCCCACCGCCGGGCAGCAATGCCGCGGCACTCGCACCCACGGCCAATACGCCGCCGCCAAGCGAGCCGAAATCGAGCAGCGAATCACCACCACCCAGGGAATAAGTGCCGGCATCCAGCGTTCCCGCGGCGCCCGCCAGCATGGAGGCCTGCGTGCCGAAGGTTAGATCACCCTGCACCGAAAGCGCCGCATTCTCGATCAGCACGTTGCTGCCGGAGATATCGGCGCTCGCCGCTGAAAGCGCGGCCGGCGCGCCGATGGACCCTGCCAGATCAAGCGTTGAACCGGTGACGGCCAAGCTGCCAGTGGCCGCGACATCGGCGGAAAGCGAGACATTGGCACCGCTCAGCGTCAGCGCCGAAGCCACGCCGATGCCGCCAATCACCTCCGTGCCGCTGATGGTGATACCGGTTCCGCCATTCGGTGTGAATCCGCCGGACCAACTCCCGCCCGCTTGCCACGATCCGCTGCCGCCGGACCAGCTTTCGGAGCCGGAACTGGCGGTGCCGCCCGAACTGCAGGTAAAGCTGCCGGAGGTGACGGTGCCGACAAGTGGCCCGCTCAGCTCGCGGGCAATATATTCCAGCGTGCCGCTCCTGCCAGCCACCAGATCGACCGCCCCCAGCGCCGCGTTCACCGCCGCAAGCTGCGAGGAGGCAAAGCCCAGCACCAGAGTCCCCGTTGCGTCGCCGCTGATGGCAATGCCGGGGGCGGAAGCGGGGTCGAGCAGCAGCGGCCCGTTGCTGGATATCAGCGTGAGATTCATTGCCTCCGCCGCCACGCCCAGCAGATCCAGCGCCACCGCGCCATCCGCCGCCAGGGTCAGGCCGGAAAGCGGGTTTGGTTCACCCAGCGGCGCGCTGAATGTGCCGGGCGGCGCGACGAAGGCAAGCGGTGAGTTGGAATATCCGGCCAGGGCCAGGGTGGTCGTGCTCGTGGCACCCGCATTGTCGGAGGCGACGATGCTCAGCGTGCCGCCCGTGCCGCTGATTTCCAGGCTCGCCAGCGCTGCGTTCACCGCGCCCAGGCTGCCGGAGATGGTCAGCGTCCCGCCATTGCTGGCGATGCTAGCTCCGCCTGCGCTGCTGGCGGAGAGGCTGGCGCCGGAGGTGGCGAGTGTGACGGCGACGGCCGTGGGGGCGTCACTGTCGGTGAGGGTCAGTCCATCGGGCGGCAGGGAATCAAGAGAATTAAGGCTTGTGCCACCGAGCAGCGCAATGGTGGCAGGGCCGATAATGTCGATATTGCTGCCCATGGGCTCTCCCGGTGCCGGTGCCGGAGAGTCTAAACTACAAGTTTCAGCTATACAACCAGAAGTTAATCATTCCTCCAACTCCCCACGCGCCCATTCGACATAGCGAGCCAGCCCGCGCTCGATGGGCCAGGCGATGATGCAAGGCACCATATAGGAGGAAAGCTGCCGCACTCGCGCTTCGAGATCATCATATTTCGCGGCCGTGGTCTTCGCGATCATTGCCGCCTCTGCGCCGTCCACCAGCACGCCTTGCCAGTGATACACCGTCTCGTGCTGGCTGATGTTGACGGAAGCCGCAAGTCTTTCCTCCACCAGAGCGCGGGCGATCTGCCGCGCCTCATCCGTATCGACGCAGGTGATATAGACGATCATGATCTGGTCGGGGTTCACGGCGCTCTTGCCCTCGCAATCTCCGGCCCTCTTTGCTGGCGAATGGGGCGGGATTCCGGCGATATGGGGATGTTTCAGAGGCGCGGAAGGTTCTGGTTGCGAAAGCCGGCCGCCGGATGAACTGGACTCTAACACTACCTGGGCATTTTCAGGTTAGACGGCGGCCGGAAGCTGTGCTTGCAACCCGGGCATCGTATGGGCGGGATGAGGGAGGCGAACAGTCTGCCGATGATGGCTTCCCGCACGGCCGGCAGGCTGGGTGACGGCGGTGGTCCCGGTTGCCGTATCCGCATTTTTCCCCCG
>DASTAF010000279.1:0-8664 GCA_035713005.1 Acetobacteraceae bacterium | reverse complement strand
CCTGGCATCCGCCGCGTTCAGCCGCAGCGCCGGAGGATCGGCCCGCTCGGCGACGGGCGGCGCCAGCGCGCTCAGCTCCTCGCTGCCGAACATGTGCTGGTGCGGCACCACCAGCCATCCTCCCGGCTCGCGGCTGAAGGCCTGCGGCGCCCTGCCGTAAGGCCGGCTTGCCGCATCCGCCTGCGGCTCGATCAGCCGCACCCCCGCATCCCCGCCGCGCAAATGGCCGCCCACCTCGTCCTGGAACTTGTTGAGGGATTGCGCCGAATTCCACCCGGGCGCCCAGAAGAAGGGCATCAGCGCCGCCGGCATCCGCCCGTAATAGCCCTCCATCGTCGCGCTGAAGGGCGATTCCTCCGGCAGCGATGCGCGCGGCTCATGAATGGCCCGGTTCGCGTCCACAGCGGTGCGGCCGCTGTAGCGATGCGGCTCGGTGCGGATGCGGCTGCCCTCGATGCGGAAATTCCGCCCCGGCGCGGCGCCCACGATGCCGGAGAATACCGGCAGCGCCGAGGCCAGCGCATGAGTCACGTCATCCAGCGTCTCCCATCCCGCGCCCCCATCGAGGCCGGCGGCGCGGGCGGCATCGCGCAGCCACATCCAGCCCGGCTGCACCTCGTCCTTCGGAAACACCACCGGGAAAAAGCGCTGCGCCCGCCCTTCCCCGCTCACCATCGTGCCCTCGCATCCGGCGAAATCCGCGCAGGGCAGGAAAACATCCGCCTTGCGCCCCGTCTCCGTCGGCACATGATCGAGCGCCACCACGCTTGCCGCCGAATGGAACAGCGCCTCCACCGCGGCAAGCCGCGCCCGCCGGTACAGATCGTTCTCCAGCACGATCACCACCGGCGCCGGCCCTTCGGCCTGCCGCGCCGCCGCGAAGGCATCCTGGATGCCGCCGCCCTGCATCAGGGCGAGCCCCATGCTGTCGCATTCCGGCACCGCGAACACGATGCCGGGATCACGCTCCGCCGTCCTGAGCGCCCGCGCGAGATCGAGCGCCGCGCGCGGCAGCGCCTCGCTCCCCATCTGGCAGCCGGAGACGATCAGCGGGCGCTTCGCCGCCAGCAGCGCCTCGGCGATCCGCGCCGCAAGCGCCTGCGTCTCCTCCGCAAGCCCCTCCACCGCCGGAGCCGCCGGGTCGATCCGGTGCAGGATCGCGAAACCCAGCCGCGCGATGTCGTCCGGCGCCGCCCGCCATGCCGAGGCGATGCCGTCCAGCCGCGTCGCCTCCGGGGTGGCGATGAAGAACGGGGCGCGGATATCCTGCGCCGCCTGCCGCAGCGCCGCATCCCGCCATTGCGCGATCTTCAGCCGCTCGGAAAGGCTGGCGGAGCGCCTTCCCATCGCCTGCCGCAGCGAAAGCGCCAGGCGCGGCGCGGTACTGGCGACATCCTCGCCCAGCACCAGCACGGCATCCGCCGCCTCGGCCTCGCGCAGGCTCGGCGTCCTCACCGGACCGGAGCGCAGCCCCTCCGCGATCACCGCGAGGCAGCGCGCCTCCGGCTCCGCGATTCCGGCGAAGAACGCATCCGCCCCCACCAGCGTCCTGAGGGCGAAATTTGCCTCCAGCGAGGCGCGCGGCGAGCCGATGCCGATGAGCCTCGCGCCGCCGCCGAGCAGCGCCCCCAGCCTCTCCAGCGCCTCCGCCTTGGTCGCCGGGCGGATCGTCCCGCGCTCGCCCAGCAGCGGCCTCCGCACCCGGTCCGGCCGGTTGGCGAAGCCGTAGCCGAACCGGCCGCGGTCGCAGAGGAAATAGCCGTTCACTTCGCCGTTGTAGCGATTGAGAATCCGCCGCACCTGGCCGCCGCGCTCGCTGACGAGGGTATTGCAGCCGAGCCCGCAATGCACGCAGAGCGATGGCGCGCTGCGCATGTCCCACTTGCGGTTATAGGCGGCCGATAACGTCCTGTCAGTGAATACCCCCGTGGGGCAGACCTCGACGAGATTGCCGCTGAACTCGCTCTCCAGCACCCCGTCCTCGTCCCGCCCGAAATAGACGTTGTTGTGCGCGGCGTGGACATCGAGATCATGCCCGCCCGCATAGTCGCGATAGAAGCGCACGCAGCGATAGCAGGCGATGCAGCGGTTCATCTCGTGCTTGATGAACGGGCCGAGATACTGGTTGCGGTGCGTGCGCTTGCTGAAGCGGTAGCGGCGATGGGTGTGCCCGGTCATCACCGTCATGTCCTGCAGGTGGCACTCGCCGCCCTCCTCGCAGACCGGGCAGTCATGCGGATGATTGGTCATCAGCCATTCGATGACGCTGGCGCGGAAGGCCGCCGCCTCCGGATCGGCGATGGAAATCCGCGTCCCCTCCGCCGCCGGGGTCATGCAGGCCATCACGATGCGCCCCGACGCGTCATCCGGCCCGGCGAACTGCTTCACCGCGCATTGCCGGCAGGCGCCCACCGAGCCGAGCGCCGGATGCCAGCAGAAATACGGCAGGTCGAACCCGCGCGAGAGGCAGACCTGCAGCAGATTCTCCTGCGGATTGGCGGGGAAATCGCGGCCGTCGATGTTGATGCTCGTCATCGTCAATGCCAGGGACAGCGTTTGTCGTGAATGTGCCGCTCGAATTCGGCGCGGAAATGGCTCAGCCCGCTGGCCAGCGGCGCCATCGCCCCCGGCGCATGGGCGCAGAAGGTTCTGCCCGGCCCCAGCAGGCCGACATGCTGCTCCAACACGCCGAGATCATCCGCCTCGCCCTCGCCTTCCTCGATCGCCGCCAGAATCCGCTCCACCCAGGGCAGCCCGTCGCGGCAGGGCGTGCAGAAGCCGCAGGATTCCTGGGCGAAGAAATGCTCCAGATTGCGCAGCATCCCCACCGGGCAGGTGCGGTCGTCGAGCACGATGACGGCGCCGGTGCCCAGCCGGCTGCCGATCTTCTCGACCGCCGCGTAGCTCATCGGCACATCGATATCGCCGGCCATCACGAAGCCGGTGGAGGCGCCGCCCGGCAGCACGGCACGCAGCGCGAAACCGTCACGCATCCCACCCGCGCGATCCTCGATGATCTCGCGCATCGGCGTGCCCATCGGCAGCTCCCAGGCACCGGGGCGGCGCACGCGGCCGCTGGCGCCGAATATCTTGGTCCCCGCATCCTCGCCCAGCCCCAGCCCGATGAACCAGTCCGGCCCGTTATTGATGATATGCGGCACGTTGCAGAGGGTCTCGGCATTGTTCACCACCGTCGGCCTGCCCCACAGCCCGCTGATCTGCGGAAAGGGCGGCTTGGCCCGCGGCACCGCCCGCTTGCCCTCCAGCGCCGTCAGCAGCGCCGTCTCCTCGCCGCAGATATAGCGCCCGCCGCTGGTATGGAGATGGATATCGAGGGAATAGCCCGAGCCCAGTATGTCGGCCCCGGCATATCCCCGCTCCGCCGCCTCCGCGATGGCCCGCTGCAGCCGGCGCTCGGCGAGATAATACTCCCCGCGCAGGAAGATGTAGGCGGTCTCCGCCTGGATCGCGTAGGCGGCGATGATGACGGCCTCGATCATCTGATGCGGGTCGCCTTCCAGCAGCAGCCGGTCCTTGAAGGTGCCCGGCTCCATCTCGTCGGCGTTGACGACGAGATAGTGCGGCTGTCCGTCGCCCTTCGGCACCAGATTCCACTTCATCCCGGTGGGAAATCCCGCCCCGCCGCGCCCGCGCAATCTGGCCTGCGTCACCACGCCTATAACGTCCGCCGGCGTCATCTCCCGCAGCGCCCGGCGCACCGCCCGATAGCCTCCCGCCCGCTCGTAGCCCGCGATGTCGAGCGGCTCCTGGCCAGGACGGATATTGCCGGTGAGAGGCGTTTCCATCCCTTCCCCCTATGTCCGGATATCGAGCAACGCATCAACGCGCGCCGGATCGAGATCGCCGTGCAGCGCATCGTCGATCAGCATCGCCGGCGCGTGGTCGCAACAGCCGAGGCAGACGATGGGCAGCAGCGTGTATTCGCCATCCGCCGTGGTCTCGCCGGGGCCGATGCCGAGCCGCTCGCGCAGGCGCGCCTGCACCGCGTCCCGCCCCATGATCCAGCAGGAGACGCTGTCGCACAGGAATATCACCCGCCGGCCCACCGGGCGGCGGAAAATCAGGTTGTAAAAAGTCGCCACCCCTTCCAGCTCGGCGGGCGACATCTCCAGCAGCGCCGCGATCTCCGCCAGATGCGCGTCCGATATCCAGCGGTGCCGGCCCTGCACGTATTTCAGCGCCTCGATGCAGACGGCCCGCCCGCTGTCGTAATGCCCCGCCAGCGCCGCGATCTCCGCGCGCTCCGCTTCGGTCAGCGCCATGGCGGTTTCAGCGGTCGACATCGGCCATCACGAAATCGATGCTGCCGATCAGCGCGATCAGATCGGCAATGAAGGCGCCGCGGCTGATCAGCGGGATCATCTGCAGATGCGGGAAGGAAGGCGTGCGGATGCGCGTGCGGTAGGACATGGTGTCGCCGTCGCTCACCAGGTAATAGGCGTTCATCCCCTTGCTCGCCTCGATGGCGACCGAAGCTTCTCCCGGCGGCACCACCGGCCCCCAGCTCACATTGAGGAAATGGGTGATCAGCGTCTCGATGTCGTGCATCACCCGCTCCTTTGCGGGCGGCGTCGCCGCGCGGTGATCGGATTTATAGGGGCCGCCCGGCATGTTCCTCAGGCATTGGCGGATGATGCGCAGGCTCTGCCGCATCTCCTCGACATGCACCGCCACCCGATCGTAGCAGTCGCCATGGGTGGCAATGGGCACGTCGAATTCGAGCTGATCGTAACCGGAATAAGGCCGGGTCTTGCGGCAGTCCCAGGCGAGGCCGCAGGCCCGCAGCCCCGGCCCGGTAACGCCCCAGTCGATGGCCTCCTCCAGCGTATAGTCGGCAATCCCCACCGTCCGCGCCTTGAAGATGCGGTTCTTCAGCACCAGGGTGACGAACTCGTCCAGCCGCTTCGGCAGGTAGTCGCAGAAATCGGCGATCAGCCGCTCCCAGCCGCGCGGCAGGTCCGCCGCCACCCCGCCGATGCGGAACCAGGCCGGATGCATGCGGAACCCGCAGATCGCCTCGATGATCTGAAACGCCCGCTCGCGGTCGGCGAACATGTAGAATACCGGCGAAAGCTGGCCGACATCCTGCGACATCGTGCCCAGGAACACCAGATGGCTGATGATGCGGAACATCTCCGCCAGCATGACGCGGATCATCTGCGCCCGCGGCGGCACCGTGATTCCCGCCAGCCGCTCCACCGCCATCACATAGGGAAAATTGTTCATCACCCCGCTCAAATAATCGATGCGGTCGGTATAGGGGATGAAGCTGTGCCAGGACTGCCGCTCGCCCATCTTCTCGGCGCCGCGATGATGAAACCCGATCTCCGGCACCACGTCGAGGATTTCCTCGCCCTCGAGCTGCAGCACCAGGCGGAACACGCCATGCACGCTCGGATGGTTCGGCCCCATGTTGAGGAACATGAAATCGGCCGACTCGCTGCGCCGGGCCATGCCCCATTCCTCGGGATGAAAGCGCAGCGCCTCCTGCTCGGCGCGCTCCTTCTCCTCGGTCATCTCGTAGGGGCCCAGTTCCGTCGCGCGGGCGTAATGGTCCTTGCGCAGCGGATGCCCCTTCCAGCCCGGCGGCGTCAGAATGCGCTTGAGATAGGGATGGCCGGAGAAATTCACCCCGAACATGTCCCAGGCCTCGCGCTCATACCAGTTGGCGTTAGGCCAGATATCGCTGATGCTGGGCAGTTCGGGGCTATCCGCCGTCAGCGCCGTCTTGATCCGCACGTCCTCGTTCCGGCCGAACGAGATCAGGTGATACACCACGGTGAAATCGCCCGGCGGCTGGCCCTCCCGATGCGCGCGCACCCGCTCGTCGATGGCGGTCAGGTCGAACAGCATCGAATAGGGATCGGGCGCCTCGGTCTTCAGATAGCGCAGAGCCCTGCGGACATGCTCGCGCCCGATCCAGATCGTCGGAATTCCATCGCATGCCGGCTGCGCCTTGATGATCTGCGCGCTGAACCGCTCCGCGAGCTCCCGGGCGATGGGCGGTTCCGCATGATCCGGCGGGGTTCTCTGCAGCATCGCCCGTCAGACCCGGTCCGGAGGCGTCAGATCGGTCGCCTGCCGGCGGGCCTCGCGCCTGATGTCGCGCAGGCTAGGGCGCGGCGCCCGCACCACCTCCTGCGGCCCGACGATCCAGCTCAGCGGGCGCCTGTCGCTGGCGATGGCCTTCTGCAGCAGCAGCAGCCCCTCGAACAGCGCCTCCGGGCGCGGCGGGCAGCCCGGCACGTAGACATCGACGGGCAGGAAGCTGTCCACCCCCTGCACCACGCTGTAGATGTCGTACATGCCGCCGGAATTCGCGCAGGAGCCCATCGAGATCACCCAGCGCGGCTCCAGCATCTGGTCGTAGAGATACTTGATCACGGGCGCCATCTTCGCGAACACGGTGCCCGAAATCACGATCACGTCCGCCTGGCGCGGGGTCGCGCGCAGAACCTCGGAGCCGAAGCGCGCGATGTCGAAATTGCTGGTGAAGGACGTCGCCATTTCGACATAGCAGCAGGAAAGGCCGAAATTGAACGGCCAGAGCGAATTCTTCTGGCCCCAGGCCACGAGATCCTGAAGCCTGGCCAGCACGAGGTTGCGCCGCACGGTCTCGATGAAGCTTTCGCCCTTGCTGAAATCCGAGACATCCATGCCATCCATGGCGGTGAAGGAAGATGCCATGATGCCTCACCGGGTTCCTGGCGCCGGCCGCATGCGCGGCCTCGGCCCCCAGTTCAGCGCGCCGATGCGCCACAGATAAACAAGCGCCGCTAACAGCAGGAAAATGAAGCCGAGAATGGCGATATAGCCGTTCCAGCCGGCCGGGCGGATCGCGATCGCCCAGGCATAGATGAAGACGCTTTCCAGATCGAAGATCACGAACAGCATGGCGACGAGATAGAACTGCATCGGAAAGCGGAGCCGGGCATCCGCCACCGGAATCATGCCGGATTCGAAAGGCTGCACGGTCGCCCGCGCCAGATGCCGCTGCCCGAAAGCGAAGGACGCTCCGATCATTCCCGCGACGAGCGCGAGAACGGCGGCAAAATACACGACCAAAAACCAGAGGTGTGGCGTTTCCCCCATGCGGCGAGCTCCTGCCCGGCTGCCTGAAGACCGCCCGTCGAGTTATTGCAGTTCCTCAGCCTCGACGGCACGGAAGCAACAAGCAACTCTTTAGCGCAACGATGAAACGCTATACTCGCGCCCAGTGCATGTCAAGAAAACTGTTCGAAATCCGTGACGAGCCGGCAGCTTGGTTAGAGCCATCAGCTTCGGTTGCATAAAACCATCAACCACGTCCTGAGGTAGAACCCATCGGCCATGACTGCGGGTGGAGTCGGAAAATATTACAGATTCCGCCTGCATCTTTTCCGCCCCTTCCTAAGTCTCTGCAATGGAAATGAAAAAATTTCTGGCACGAAACATGCTTCAATTTCTCTGACGTCCTGTTGTGAATGCATCGCGTGGGGAAAAATTCCCTGGGAGGACTGACTATGAGGTTTTGCACCTTGCTGTGCCTCGGCATGATGCTCGCGGTGCCCCTCCTCGGCGCGCCGTCGAAAGCCGCCGGGCCGCGAGCCTATACCGCCGATGACAATTTCATCGTCGCCAACAAGCCCGCCAGAACGATCGCGCCGCCGAATTTCAGCGCCAGCGAAAGCCGGAAAAGCAAAGCGGCTTATTTTTCGATCGAGGGAGCACCGTCCACCAACCTGATCCCGATCGGCATGACGGAGCCGGAATGCCTCGCGCTGCTGGGCATCGGCGTCTTCAGCCTGGGCCTGATCCTGGCGATACGGCCCCGCCACCTTCCCCAGGCCGCCCCGCTCTAACCATCCGTCAGGCCGCCGCGAAGCCTGCCATCCGCCCGGCTGGCGCGCCGATGAGCGTGTCCTCGCGCATCGCGAACCGGCCCCGGATGATGGTGGCCACCGGCCAGCCGCACACCCGTTCGCCGGCGAAGGGCGACCAGCCGCAGGGGCTGGCGAGCCAGGCTTCCTCGATCACCCGCGAGGCGCCGAGATCGGCGATGGTGAAATCCGCGTCGTTCCCCACGGCAATGCCACCCTTGTTGAGCGCGCCGTAAACTCTCGCCGGCCCCGCCGCCATCAGATCGACCATCCGCTCCAGCGTCAGCCGCCCGTGATGCACGTGATCGAGCATGATCGGCACCGATGTCTGCACCCCGGTCAGCCCCGCCGCCGTCTCCGGCCAGGGCTTCGCCTTGGCCGCGCGCGGATGCGGCGCGTGATCCGAGCCGATCGTGTCCACCACCCCTTCGTTCAGCGCCCGCCAGGCCGCCTCCCGGTGCCGCGCGTCGCGGATCGGCGGGTTCATCACCGCATAGGCGCCGAGCCGGTCATAGGCGTCGGGCGCCGTCTGCGTCAGATGGTTGACCAGCAGCTCCACGCTGACGATGCCGCGGAAATCCTTCAGATAATCCAGCTCCTCCGCCGTCGAGACGTGCAGGATATGCGCCTTCCGCCCGGTCTTGCGGGCCAGCGCGGTAATCCGCCGCGTGCCGAGGAAGGCGCATTCCGGATCGCGCCATTCGGCATGCCGCGCATAGGCATCGCCGGGCGCGAACAGCTTCCGCCGCTCCTGCAGCCGCTGCTCGTCCTCCGAATGAAAGGC